>NZ_JAUZUV010000016.1:0-66387 GCF_031844265.1 Acinetobacter sp. RG5
CTTGAATTATTTATCAATCAATAAAATAATTTGACACAGTCTTATAAATTCACAACTATTCATTGAATTAAAACAACAGGTATAAAAACAATGAATATGAAATGCTTGTCCCTACTTTCCAGCTTGTTTCTCGTTGCGTGCGCTACCGGCGGCAATCAGCATCTGCATCAGTCTCTACAACCTTATGTGGGTCAAACTGCAGCACAGGTTCGTAGCCAGCTTGATCTTCGCGCAATGGGATTCAAGACCTCCCAGCAACCGATTCAAACCGCAGAATCTCTCAGCTACACTATTTTTCGGGATATGAATATTCCGATGGGCACGCCGAATATTAGTCAGAGTATCTCGATCGGTGCACCAATGCCGATGCCCTCAAATGGTGGTTATAACATTGAGATGAAATGCCAAATCTGGTTTGACCTAAAAGATGAAATTGTTCAAGCCATCCGCTATACCGGTAGAGCTTGCTAAGCTGTACTCATCGAGTTCAAAGCCTGTATCTAATTAAATCAGGGATCAACCTCACCACGCTAAACTTCTACCGTGTATCAAATCACAACAGTATTTTTGCATGGAATGCGCTTACACTCATTTTATTTGGTGTGAGGATAACTCATGAAGTTCACACTGATTTTAGCATGCTGCACAGCCTTGGGTTTGCTTAGTGCATGCAGCACCACCTCCTCAACGACTGCACAGCGTGATGCCTATTTACAACAGTTCATTGGGCAAAGCAGCCAACTGATCGATCAAACTCTGGATCTAAAACGTTTAGGTTACCAGCAGATCAGTGGGCCTGAACGCAGCGCCAAGCAATTAAGCTATGTGGTACAACGCCCCATTACCATTCCTTTGCCTGTAGCGCAGTTTCCTGCCACAGGAACAGGCACTGTACCGATTCCAGTGTCAGTAAGTCCTGCCGGCGGCTACGACGTCAAATTGCAATGTAAAATCACCTTCTTACTCAAAGATAATATTGCGACCGCGGTACGCACCACAGGCCGAACCTGTTAAGGGGTTTAAGCTTTGAAATTTCTATTATAAAAAAACGCAGCTCAAGGCTGCGTTTTTTTGAATCAAAACAGGCTTAGCTCAATGCAGCAACGACTGCTTGACCCATTTCAACCGTACCGACTTTTTGCATGCCTTCAGACATGATATCTGCCGTACGCAAGCCTTGATCCAAGACCTGACCTACTGCATCTTCAATGGCTTTAGCAGCGGCTTCTTCACGGAAGGTATAACGCAGCATCATCGCCACCGAAAGAATCGTTGCCAATGGATTTGCCAGGTTTTGACCGGCGATATCTGGTGCAGAACCATGACAAGGCTCATACATGCCCTTGCCATTTTCATCCAGAGATGCCGATGGCAACATGCCGATTGAACCGGTCAACATCGCAGCTTCATCAGACAGGATATCACCGAACAGATTCGAGGTGACAATCACGTCAAACTGCTTTGGCGCACGCACCAGTTGCATTGCGGCATTGTCGACATACATATGCGATAAATTAATTTCAGGGTATTCGGCATCTTTCAGCGCAGTCACTGTCTGTTTCCACAGCTCAGTCACTTCAAGCACATTGGCTTTATCCACTGAACACACTTTACCACCGCGCAAGTTGGCCATTTCAAAGGCGACTTTGGCGATACGCTTGATTTCAGACTCTGAATAAACGTCAGTGTTATAGCCTTGCTTCTCGCCATTTTCCAGTTCACGAATACCGCGTGGCTGACCGAAGTAAATACCACCCGTTAATTCACGCACAATCAGAATATCCAGACCCGCTACGATTTCAGGTTTTAAGCTTGAAGCATCAGCCAGTTGCGGATAAAGAATCGCTGGGCGCAAGTTGGCAAACAGGTTCAGTTCACTACGTAATTTCAATAAACCACGTTCCGGACGAATTGAACGCTCAATCGTATCCCATTTTGGACCGCCCACGGCACCAAGTAAAATCGCATCGGCTTTTTTGGCCTGTTCAGAGGTCACGTCTGGATACGGTGAACCATGTGCATCAATGGCTGCACCACCGAGTAAGCCCTGTTCCCATGTCAAATCAAGATTAAATTTTTCATTTACGCGTGTGAGTACTTGCTCTGCGGCTTTTACAATTTCAGGGCCGATGCCGTCACCAGCTAAAATCAAAATTTGTTTAGACATGAGATTTTCCGTTTAAAACGTCAGATTCAGACCTGACAGAGGTTAAATTTTCTTTTCTACAAACTCTGCAATCCCGGTGACTGCATTATAGGGTTTGCAAAAACGACGAATGGTTTTTTGCTCTTGTACCAGATCTACGCAAAGCGGATCCGGCGCCGAAGAATTTAATAAACTGCTGCTACGCGCACTACGGTCACGAAACATTTTTAAGCTATAGCGGTTATTGGCCTGAAAACGATGGAATACATGTAAAGTTTCCGCTTTATCCTTACTGATCGGATAAAAACGCACGACCAGTTCATGCTGTCCTGCCGGCACAGATAAATAAATCGGATTGGCCTGATTTAAATTTTTGGCCTGCAAGCGCACCAGTTTCTGCTTCAGCGCCTCATCACTGATGCGGCCATTGTCGGCGTTGACAATAATGGTCTGATTGAAGCGTTCGAACTGACAATCTGGCGTCCCTGTACAGTAGATCAGGGCATTGCTTTTGCTCTCAGTATTTTCTTTGGCATGTTTGAGTTTCATCGTGTCGATGCTTTGACATGCAGTCAACAGCACCGATACTGAACTTAAAGCAAGCCACTGTTTCCAATAATTCGCCATAATGTCTGTCTTACCCAATCAAAAAACTCAATAATCTTCCGATATTAGCAAGGGCATCGCAGTCATGCCATGACAATTTTTACTGATTTATCCATGAATTTCGGCAAATACCCAAGGACGCGATTGTTTGGTTTTTTCTTCATAGGCACGAATATCATCCGCCACCTGCAAAGTTAAGCCAATATCATCCAGACCATTTAACAGGCAATGCTTGCGAAATGGATCGACTTCGAACTTAAAGCTTTCACCTGTAGGGGTGCGAACTTCTTGTGCCTGCAAGTCAATGGTCAGTTGATAGCCTTCATCTGCCGCACATTCCTTAAATAACTGCTCAACAATATCTTCAGCCAAAATCACGGGCAACATACCGTTTTTAAAACAGTTATTAAAGAAAATATCGGCAAAGCTTGGCGCAATAACAGTACGGAAACCGTATTCACTCAAAGCCCACGGCGCATGTTCACGGCTAGAACCACATCCAAAGTTGGCACGTGAAATTAAAATAGACGCACCCTGATAACGTGGCTGGTTCAAGACAAAGTCCGGATTGATCGGACGAACTGAATTGTCCTGACCTGGATAACCTTCATCCAAGTAACGTAATTCATCAAACAAATTGTCACCGAAACCGGTACGTTTGATCGATTTCAAAAACTGTTTTGGAATAATTAAATCTGTATCGACATTGGCACGGTCTAAAGGTGCAACGATACCTTGTTCAACGGTATAAGCTTTCATGTCTGTGCTCCTACGTACCAATTAAAATGAACGAACATCAACAAAGTGACCTGCAATCGCAGCAGCGGCTGCCATGGCTGGACTCACCAGATGAGTACGACCGCCATTGCCCTGACGACCTTCAAAGTTACGGTTCGAAGTCGAGGCACAATGCTCTCCCGGTTGCAACTTGTCTGCATTCATTGCCAGGCACATTGAACAGCCAGGTTCACGCCATTCGAAGCCTGCCTCTACAAATACCTTGTCCAAGCCTTCCGCTTCTGCCTGAGCTTTCACCAGACCCGAACCCGGAACCACCATCGCCTGTTTGATTGAAGATGCGACTTTGCGACCTTTGATCACTTCGGCTGCAGCACGGATATCTTCAATACGCGAATTGGTGCACGAACCGATAAAGACACGATCCAGCTGAATCTCAGCCAAGGCCTGACCGGCATTTAAGCCCATATATTGATAAGCACGGTTCCAGTCATTGCGTTGTACATCGTCTTTGGCTTGTTCTAAAGTCGGTACTGCTTGAGACACTGGAATCACCATCTCAGGAGAAGTTCCCCAAGACACTTGTGGCTCAATTTCTTCACCTTGCAACACGACAACCGTATCAAAGTATGCGTCATCATCTGAATGTAAAGTATTCCAGTAAGCAACAGCCTGATCCCACTGTTCTGCAGTCGGCGCATAAGGACGGCCTTTAACATATTCAATAGTCTTGTCATCGACAGCGACCATACCCACGCGTGCACCGGCTTCAATCGCCATATTACACACGGTCATACGACCTTCGATTGACATGTCACGGAACACCTGCCCACCAAATTCAATCGCGTGGCCTGTACCACCTGCGGTACCAATCTTGCCAATAATCGCCAAGACTACATCTTTTGGTGTCACACCTTGACCTAATTTGCCGTCAACGCGCACTAACATGTTTCTCATCTTCTTTTGAACCAGACATTGGGTCGCCAATACATGTTCAACTTCTGATGTACCGATACCGTGCGCCAAGCAGCCAAAAGCACCATGGGTTGCTGTATGCGAATCACCACAGACCACAGTCATGCCCGGCAAGGTCAAGCCTTGCTCCGGCCCGACCACATGCGCGATGCCCTGACGGATATCATTAATATCAAATTCAACAATATTAAAGGTCTTGCAGTTATCATCCAAAGTTTGTACCTGGATGCGCGAGGTTTCATCTTCAATTCCGGCAACACCCTGTTCACGCTCTTTTTTCGAGGTCGGTACGTTATGATCCGGTGTGGCAATATTCGCGCTTAAACGCCATGGCTTGCGCCCGGCCAATTGCAAACCTTCAAAGGCCTGTGGAGAAGTCACTTCATGTAATAAGTGACGGTCGATGTACAGTAAGGCAGAACCATCATCACGTTGCGTTACTAAATGGTCGTCCCACAATTTATCATATAATGTTTTTGCTGTTTGGGTTGCGCCTGCCATGTCGATGTACTCCACTGGACTGGGTAAATTCTTTCTCTGATTTTGATTATATCGCTGCAATCACATAAATCTAATTTATCATTTTTATCAGTTAAAAAACTTTTTGGAATCTTTTAAAAGCTGAATCAAATCATGCTTTAGCTATATTGTCATAAATCTAATTTTCCGATTAAGTTATAAAAAATATTCCCTTTTACAAATCAAATGAGAATTATTATTATTTCTTCATCGACAGAGATTATTTTTAAGGAACTTCGACATGGCACATATTCAACGCTTTGTAGACAACAACCAGCGCATGTTCAAAAAGACCTTCAGCTACTACATTATGCACATTACTGTGGCGATGATTGTGGGTTACTTGGTAACCGGCAGTTTGACCATGGCCATTGCCTTAAGTTTATTAGAGCCAACGGTACAGGCAGTGGCTTTCTTCTTCCATGAAAAAATCTGGGAGCGTAATGACCAACAGCAGAATGAGGACATTACCGTCTAAACTCTTCAGTCGAGGTTCCTGATGAAAGACTGCCTTTATAGGTGGTCTTTTTTAGTTTTTAAAATGCCAAGGCTTTGAAAATGTATAGTAATTCAGCACTGCAACATAGATGAGCTAATTTTACTTTGATTTATTCTTAAAATATAACAATAATATATTTACACATAAAAATTCTTTATAGGTGATTAAGATGAATCTCGCAGCCTTTGAAGCCTTCGTGAAAGTCATGGAAACCGGTTCGATTTCTCTGGCCGCAGATCAGCTCTTCATTACCCAGCCTGCTGTCACCAAACGTATTCACAGTCTGGAAGAATACTTTGGGGTCAAGCTGTTTGAATCTGCCGGACGTGGTGTACAGGCCACCCACGCGGCGCACTCTCTGTTGCCTAAAGTGAAAAACTGGCTGAATGAACTCGGTGATATTCATTATACCTTGAGCCATGAACAGGGTCAGGTACAGGGCAAACTAAAAATTGGTACCAGTCATCATATTGGCCTGCATCATCTGCCGAGTCATTTGCGCCATTATGTCCAGGAATATCCGGACGTGACCCTGGATGTGCATTTTGTTGATTCCGAGCAAGCACATGAACAGGTAATTGCCGGCGATCTGGAACTGGCATTTTTAACCTTGCCGCCCCGTGGTGATGCGCGTCTGAATTACGTAACCATCTGGAATGATCCTCTGGTCTTTGTGGTGGCACCGTTTCATCCGCTGGCACAGCAAAAAAATCTGTGTCTGGAAGATTTGCTCGACTATCCAAGCCTGTTGCCATCATCACAGACCTATACCTCGCAAATTACTTTGGCCGAATTTGAAAAACAGGGTATTAAACCGAAAGTCAGTATGAGCAATAATCCGCTGGAATCAATCCGGATGCTGGTATCGATTGGCTTAGGCTGGTCGGTACTGCCAAAAACTTTGGTCAATCATGACCTTCACCAACTAGATATTAATCTGGAAATGAACCGTCGCTTGGGCATGGTCTGGCATCCGGGTCGTACGCAGTCCAAAGCGGCACAGGCTTTGGTTCAGCTCATGCAAGGCGCCTCGCTGTCTATTTAAGCTGTTCCTGAACATGCTGCATCCAAAACGGTGCAGCATTTTGTTACCTAAATACACCCCATCTGGCGATATCTTTCGAGTATTTTTAAGACAATTCCATTCTTTTGCAGTGCAGAGGAATGCTTAAACTATTCGATGGAGCCTGACGGATGCAGCTCGATTCTCCCCTAAAATCCCACTCTCAAGACAAAACCAATACAAGCAGCCTATGGCTTTCGGCCAAACCGATGCTGCTGCCCACGCCGGCACTTGATTTTGCCAATGAACAGACTGCCCGGCACGGCCTGCGCGAATATTTCCTGAATACCTTTGACACCTATGAGCAACTGTTTGAATGCCTCAAGCATGAAGATGCTTTTTTCATCAAACCAATTACTTTACGTCATCCGCTAATTTTTTATTTTGCGCATACCGCCACTTTTTTTGTCAATAAACTACTGCTCAGCAAGCTAATTAGCGAACGCTTAAATCCGCATTTTGAAAGTATCTTTGCAATCGGTGTGGACGAGATGAGCTGGGATGACCTGGACGAAGTACATTATGACTGGCCCAGTGTGCAGGAAGTCCGTGATTATCGGCATCAGGTACGTGCCCTGATTTTGAATATTCTTGAGCATGCTCCGCTGACTCTGCCCTTAAACTGGCAAAATCCGTGGTGGACGGTCATTATGGGCATCGAACATGAACGGATTCATCTGGAAACTTCTTCCGTGCTGATTCGCCAGCATGCTTTGGAACATGTACGCCAGCATCCGCAGTGGCGCGCCAATATCATTACCGGTATAGCTCCGGATAACCACTTACTGGAGGTACCTAACGGCAAGGTGCTTTTGCAGAAATATTTTAACGATCCATTTTATGGCTGGGACAATGAATACGGCCAGCATGAAGCGCAGGTAGCGGCTTTTGCAGCTTCCAAATATCTGGTATCGAATCAGGAATTTCTGGCCTTTGTCGAAGCACAAGGTTATCAGACCGAACAATACTGGAGTGAAGAAGGTCTAGGCTGGCTGCAATTTTCACAAGCTGCTCATCCCTGTTTCTGGCGCAAAACTGAATTAGGCTGGTCATTGCGACTGATGCTGGAAGAAGTGCCGATGTCTTGGGACTGGCCGGTAGAAGTGAATTATCATGAAGCCAAGGCCTTTTGTCAGTGGAAATCGCAACAGCTGGAAAAAACCATTCGCTTGCCGACTGAAGATGAATGGTATCGCCTGTATGCGGTTTCCGATCTGGATTCAGATTTACCGAGTCCTGAACAGGCCAATATTGAATTGAAATACGGTACCAGTTCCTGTCCGGTCGATCATTTCAAGCAGGGCGATTTTTACGATATTCAGGGCAATGTCTGGCAATGGACTGAAACTCCGATCTATCCATTTCAGGGTTTTCAGGTGCATCCGTTTTATGATGATTTCAGCACACCGACCTTTGACGGCCGCCATAACCTGATGAAAGGTGGCTCCTGGATTTCGGCGGGCAATGAAGCCCTATATAGTTCCCGTTATGCCTTCAGACGGCATTTCTTTCAGCATGCCGGTTTTCGCTACGTCGCCTCTGATCAGGCACTGCAACATTTCCCTTCGAACTATGAAAGCGACCAGCTGGTCTCCCAATATCTGGAATTCCAGTACGGTGATGAATATTTTGGTGTTGCCAACTTTGCCAAAACACTGGTCCATCTGGCACAACCCTATTTTCAGCAAACGCCATGTCATCGTGCCTTAGATATTGGCTGTGCTACCGGCCGCGCCAGCTTTGAACTGGCACGCTATTTTGATCAAGTGACCGGTCTGGACTTTTCTGCACGCTTTATCCAACAGGCAGTTTATTTGGCCCAAGGCCACAGGGTACGTTATCAACTGCCACTAGAAGGTGAATTAAGCGAAGAAAAAAGCTGTTCACTTGAAGATGTCGCTTTGGATCAGCTTGCATCTAAAACGGAATTTTTTCAGGCAGATGCCTGCAACCTGAAAGCACATTTTAGCGGCTATGATTTTATTCTGGCGGCGAACCTGATTGACCGTTTGCATCATCCGAAAGACTTTTTGGTGCAGATTCATAAACGTATGAATATAGGTGGCATTTTAATGCTGAGTTCACCTTATACCTGGCTGGAAGAACATACGGCGCGTAGTGAATGGTTGGGCGGTTTTCAGCAGGATGGGGAAAACATCACGACCTTGGCTGGTATTTCCAACATTTTAACCCAGCACTTTGAATTGGTGGCCGAACCCCAAGATATGCCTTTTGTGATTCGGGAAACGGCCAGAAAGTATCAACACACGCTGTCACAAGTCACGATCTGGAAACGGATTCGCTAAAGGTAAGGTGATGGCCTAAAAAAGCCAATCATACGATTGGCTTTTTAATCATCCTTCACTGGTTGAATTTTCATGTAAGGATTCATTGAGTTGATCTACCACAATCGCCCATTCGCCATCAGATGCTATTTTCTCGCTTAAAAATTGACGTTGTGCCTCTGACCAATACGGCGCATCCAGTAAAGTCAGATCTTTATGCAATTGATGCTCGTGAATAAATGTTGCAATACCTTCTGCACTGGCATCCAAGCCAAGCTGTTGGAACAGATGTGTCATACGCGGTCGAACGTGAGTCATATCTCATACCTCAGAATCTACTATTGTTATCATGTCCTGTTTTTCGAGCATAGCATGTCTGATTCAGCCGGACTGTGAAAAAACATTAATATTCCATTGAGGCAAATAAAAAGCACAACCGAAGTTGTGCTAAATAAATCACATTAATAAAGCTGGACTAGTTATATCGACCAGTCCTGTATTTCCCAACCCTGTTCTTGGGCTAGAGTTTCCAAGCGATCATCCGGATTGACTGCAATGGCATGATCCGCATATTCCAGCAAGAAACGGTCATTAATCGAATCTGAATAGGCCCAAGACTCGGTTACATCGCGACCTTCTAGCCATTGTTCCAGACGCACCAGCTTGCCTTGCTGATAGCACGCTGTATTGATGACTTTACCAGTATATTTCCCATCAATGACTTCAGCATTGGTGGCAATAATTTCAGTAATTCCGAATTCACGAAAAATGGGGGCGGTAATAAAGTCTGAAGTTGCGGTAATACCCACTAAGGCATGCCCTGCTTCACGGTGGCGCTCAATGGCTTTAAAACCTTCAGGACGCATTTGTGGACGAATGACTTTTTGCATGAACAGTTGATGTAATTCAACCAGATAATCATTGTCATGTTTGGTCAGAAACTGGAACACAAATTCATTATAGGCATAGGGATCTAACTGGCCTTTTTTATAATCGTCATAGAACTTGTCGTTCATGGCGCGATGCTGAACTGGATCGACCAGGCCCTCACTGACCAAAAACTCTCCCCAAGAATGATCCGAATCCGTGTTTAACAAGGTGTGATCGAGATCAAATAGCGCCAATTTCATGAAAATACTCGTTAAAACTGAAATTTAAGAAAAAAATTGTAAATCTATCTCCGCTAGTCGATAGAAATTCGTTAAGATCATAGCAATTTTAACATTTTTAAACTTTGCTTTTTTCGAGTTGGATAACGAAATAATGCTCCCCGATGGCAAAGGCATAAATTAAACAATTTTTAGGTAGCCAAATGATCGACTCTGAAGGTTTCCGACCGAATGTCGGGATCATTTTGGCAAACGATGCTGGACAGGTCTTATGGGCAAAACGCATTGGTCATAATGCATGGCAATTTCCACAAGGCGGGATCCAATATGGAGAAACCCCTGAGCAGGCACTCTATCGTGAGCTGAGAGAAGAAGTTGGCTTATTGCCCGAACACGTCCAGATAGTCGCGCAAACCAAAGGCTGGTTGCGCTATCGTTTGCCGCATCGATACATTCGTACGGACTCTGATCCGGTCTGTATCGGTCAAAAACAAAAGTGGTTTTTACTCAAACTCACGGCCCCCGTTCAGCATATTCAGTTGAATCTGTCTGATCCGCCCGAATTTGATCAATGGCAATGGGTCAGTTATTGGTACCCACTCGGTCAAGTCGTGAATTTCAAACGTGATGTTTACCGCAAAGCCTTGGTGGAGTTGTGTCAGCAACTGCCCCAGCAAAAACCTTAAAAAATCGCATAAATAATGCAGATTTTTTACGCGGCTATTGTTATAAATAAACTTCATTACTGAAATTCTGAATAGACGGAGCAGACCTTATGTCGAATATGCAACTGGACACCTTGAGACGTATTGTTCAGGAGATCAATGCGTCCACCAGTTTGCATGAATCGCTCGACATCATGGTCAAACATGTGGCCGAGGCCATGCAGGTTGATGTCTGCTCGATCTATCTGCTCGACGAACGCAATCAGCGTTATCTGCTCATGGCGTCTAAAGGCCTGAATGCAGAATCTGTCGGCCATGTGTCTTTGCAGACCGGCGAAGGTCTGGTGGGCCTGGTTGGACAGCGTGAGGAAATTGTCAATCTGGACAATGCCCCTAAACACGAGCGCTTCCTGTTTTTACCTGAAACCGGTGAGGAAATTTATAACTCCTTCCTCGGTGTGCCAGTGATGTATCGCCGTAAGGTGATGGGTGTGCTGGTGGTTCAGAACAAAGAATCACAGGACTTTTCTGAAGCTGCTGAATCCTTTCTGGTGACACTCTGTGCGCAGCTTTCTGGCGTCATCGCCCATGCCCATGCCGTCGGCAATATCGATGTATTCCGCAAGCCAAGCAACCTGCCCGCCTATAAAACCTTTCAGGGAGTTTCTGGCTCGGGTGGTATTGCCTTAGGTCGTGCAGTGATTCTCTATCCGCCAGCAGATCTTGCCGCAGTCCCTGACCGTGAAGCGGATGACATTAGCGAAGAACTGGAGCTATTAGATAACGCCCTGAATTCAGTCCGCGAAGAAATCCAGTCGCTAGATGACAAAATGCAGGATGCGTTGATGGCCGAGGAACGCGCACTGTTTAGCGTGTTCTTGCGTATGCTGGATGAAAATGCCCTGCCTGCAGAAATCAAGGCTTTTATTCGTGAAGGTCACTGGGCACAAGGCGCCGTGCGAATTGTCATTGACAATCATGTGGCACAATTCTCCCAGATGGAAGATGATTATTTACGTGAGCGGGTGGCGGACTTAAAAGATCTGGGCCGCCGCATTCTGGCGCGCTTACAGGAAGCCGATGCCAGTCACCGTGAACTGACCGATGAAAGTATTCTAATTGGTGAGGAAATATCGACGGCTGCACTGGTTGAACTGCCCGTGGATAAAATTGCCGCGATTGTCACCACTGAAGGTGCCATGAACTCGCATATGGTGATTGTGGCACGTGCTCTCGGTATTCCGACTGTGGTCGGTGTGACTGAGCTGCCGATCAACACCCTCGATGATGTAGAGATGATTGTCGATGCACATCAGGGTCGGGTCTTTATTAATCCGCCACGGCGCCTGCGCAGTCGCTATAAAGAAATTCAAAAAGAAGAAGAACAGATTGCCAAAGATTTGCGCCAGTACGAAACCAAAGATGCAATTACTCCGGACGGCGTCGCAGTAAAACTGTATGTCAATACCGGCCTGATGATTGATGTGGTGCGTGGCGTGCAGCGCGGTGCCAAAGGTGTCGGTTTATACCGTTCTGAAATTCCGTTTATGTTGCGTGACCGCTTCCCGGGCGAGGAAGAACAACGTGCGATTTATCGTCAGCAACTCAGTCATTTTGCCAATAAACCGGTGGTGATGCGAACGCTGGACATTGGGGCCGACAAAGACCTGCCGTATTTCTCGATTGAAGAAGAAAATTCGGCACTCGGCTGGCGCGGCATTCGTTTTACTCTGGATCATCCAGAAATTTTTTCTTCACAGATTCGCGCCATGCTCAAGGCCAGCATCGGACTGAATAACCTGCATATTCTACTGCCGATGGTGACCAGTGTCAGCGAAGTCGAAGAAGCCCTCTACCTGCTGGAACGTGATCATGCGGCGATTCAAGAAGAAGAACAGGTCAAGGTAAATAAACCAAAACTCGGCATCATGGTGGAAGTGCCGAGTGTGCTTCATCAGATTGATGAATTTTCCGAACTGGTGGATTTCTTCTCGGTCGGCTCCAACGATCTGACCCAATATCTGTTGGCTGTGGATCGCAATAATCCACGGGTAGCCAATGTCTATTCACATTTACACCCTGCAGTACTGCGTGCCCTGACCCGTCTGGTGCAGGACTGTCATCGTAATGAAAAACCGGTCAGTATCTGCGGTGAAATGGCGGGCGATCCGCTGTCTGCAGTTTTGCTCATGGCCATGGGCTTTAATACCCTGTCGATGAGTTCCAGTAATATTTTGCGGGTACGTAAAACCATTTGTCATGTTCCGATGAGTGATGCACAGGAATTGCTGCAACATGTGTTAAAAATGGACAATCCGCTCATGGTAAAAAGCTGGTTAGAATATTATTTCAGAACCCATGGTTTAGGGGATATGGTGAAATCTGCATCACGTATGGTGAGTGCCTAATACGGGACTTTTTCCAGTCCCTCGACAGTGGTAGAGGTGGTTATGGAATTTCTGGTCATCCTGTTCATGATTGTTGCGGTGTTCTATGTGGTCATTCTTGCACCGGCCTTGGCTGCCCGCAAAGAAGCTCATAATTCCGGTTCATCTTATATACGCCCCGCCAGCAATCGAGCAATGAGCTATGCCGATCGGCCTAAAATGACTCCATTATTGGGCATTGAAATTTCGGCATCGCAACGGCGGCGTTTAGGCAGAGATGACCCCTCCGTCATTGCTGCCAGACTCTATCACCAACAAAAAGATCAATTTGCCAGTTTTCAGCAGGCCAGACCACAGCCTCATTCCCCTCACCATGAAGCACCAGTGCAAAGCAAACTCAATAAATTCTTTAATGACTTAATCGCGGATGAATCGACAACATCATCCCGGTATCCAAATCAATATTCGCAAACTCGTAACAACCGGCCTGTCGCCCCGCTCTCTCCAGTTAAAACTAATCCTAAGCAGCCCCCACGTCGTCCCCAGCCACCTTACAGACCTTAAGCGGCCATTAAAAAAGGGCGATCTTCCATGGAATATCGCCCTTGTCTGTGCTTGTTGTAGCCACGTTTTAAATTTTTCTTTCGATCTACAAAAACCTGGCTTTTGTTGACTTCATGCATGTGTTTTGCCACAAAATTGTGGATCACTACCTGCTCGGCTGTTTTTTTCTTGGCCATTTTACTCTCTATGTGATTTTGAGGAAGGAGTGAGATAATTATAGGGCCGACTGACTAATTTTCAAGCATATTTGCCAATGCTTTTTTAAAAATAAAGACCATCTGGATAGGATTTTCTGTATGCAAAAATGCGAGCTATAGCCAGAAAACACCCTTATTCCATTCATTATTTTTATGGGTTTCTTCAGACCAACAAAACTTGATTAAAAAACTATTTAAAATAAATCAGTTATAAAATGTATTTTAAATAACACTTTTCACTTATTATTTTTATCCTTTGATAAAAACATATTATGGACTTAGATATTGTTATTTTCGTTTAATCCCATTCATTATTTGAGTTATTCAAAATATATAGAATTTGATATTGTCAGAGAGTGGAAAACCCGTTACTTTTTAAAAGTAACCATTTAATTTTCAATATTTTAAACTTTATTAACTTTAAAAATACGTTTTGAGTGAGCTCACTCAATTATATCCTGAATTCCGTTTTGTGCTGTAACACCCTTTATTTAAAGATATTGTAAATATAGTGAAACCTGATTTGATTAGCGTATATCTCAATATTTTATGAATACTAGATAAACGACACAAGATATTCAAAACTTGGAGAGGAAAGATGAGCCAAGATTTTAAAAAATGCCCTGTCACCCACCTGACCACTGAAGCTGGTGCGCCTGTGGTCGACAACCAGAACAGTATGACGGCAGGTGCGCGTGGACCTTTGCTTGCTCAGGATTTATGGCTGAATGAAAAACTGGCCAACTTTGTCCGTGAAGTGATTCCAGAGCGTCGTATGCATGCCAAAGGTTCAGGTGCTTTCGGCACCTTTACCGTGACCAATGATATTACCCAATATAGCCGCGCTAAAATTTTCTCTGAAGTCGGCAAAAAAACCGAAATGTTTGCGCGTTTCTCAACGGTGGCAGGTGAACGTGGCGCAGCCGATGCAGAACGTGATATTCGCGGTTTTGCCTTAAAATTCTATACTGAAGAAGGCAACTGGGATCTGGTCGGCAATAACACCCCGGTGTTTTTCCTGCGGGATGCCCGCAAATTCCCTGACCTGAATAAAGCAGTCAAGCGTGACCCGAAAACCAACAAACGCAGTGCCACCAATAACTGGGATTTCTGGACACTCTTACCCGAAGCTTTGCATCAAGTGACTATTGTCATGTCAGATCGTGGGATCCCGACTGGTTACCGTCATATGCATGGTTTTGGCAGCCATACCTTCAGCTTTATCAATACCAAGAATGAACGCTTCTGGGTAAAATTCCATATGCGTACCCAGCAAGGTATTCAAAACCTGACCGATGCTGAAGCTGCAGACTTGATTGCTAAAGACCGTGAAAGCAGCCAGACCGACCTGTTTGATGCCATCGAACGTGGTGACTATCCAAAATGGAAAATGTACGTTCAGGTCATGCCAGAACTGGAAGCCGAAACAGTGCCTTATCATCCATTTGACCTGACCAAAGTCTGGCCAAAGGGCGATTATCCACTGATTGAAGTCGGTGAATTCGAACTGAACCGCAATCCGGAAAACTATTTCCAGGATGTAGAACAGGCAGCCTTTGCACCAAGTAATCTTGTACCGGGCATCAGCTACTCACCTGACCGTATGTTACAGGCACGTTTAGTGAACTATGCCGACGCAGCGCGTTACCGTGTTGGCGTGAATCATTCACAGGTTCCAGTCAATGCTGCACGTTGTCCTGTACATTCGAACCGCCGTGATGGTCAAGGCCGCATGGATGGCAACTATGGTTCATTGCCACATTACGAGCCGAACAGTTTTAGCCAGTGGCAGGAGCAGCCGGAATTCAGAGAGCCACCATTGAAAATCACCGGTGATGCCGATTTCTGGGATTTCCGTGAAGATGACAATGATTACTTCAGCCAACCCCGTGCCCTGTTCAACCTGATGAATGACCAGCAGAAACAGGCTCTGTTTAATAACACGGCCGGAGCGATGGGTGATGCACTAGATTTCATCAAATACCGTCACATCCGCAACTGTTATAGCTGTGATCCAGCCTACGGCGAAGGCGTAGCACAAGCACTCGGCATGACTGTAGCAGATGCCCAAGCAGCACGTGAAACCGATCCAGCCAAAGGTTTGCCTAGCTTTCTCTAAGCCAGTTTAGACATGTATAGAAACCACCTTCGGGTGGTTTTTTATTGCGGCATCAAGCACTATAGAAGCAAGTCAGCACAAAAAGAAATACAACAATGCATCCGAATATTGAAGATATCATTCAACAACACGACATCATTGTGTTTGATGCTGTTTGCGTGGTCTGTAATGGCTGGGCACGGTTTGTGATTCAATACGATAAGAAGATACAGTTTAAACTGGTTTCCGCCCAATCGCCTTTAGGTACAGCACTGCTCGAACATTATCAGATGTCCACTGAACATTACACCACCATGCTCGTCATTCAAGATGGCACACTCTATACGGAATCGACTGCATTACTGAAGGCGCTGCAGCATCTCGGTTTTCCCTTTAATTTAATGAGCGCAGGTTATTTGGTTCCGCGTTTTATCCGGGATTTTCTGTATCGTGTGGTCGCTTTAAATCGTTATACGCTGTTTGGCAAAACCGAGTATTGCCTGATTCCATCCAGCGAAAATAAACGTCATTTTCTGGAAGAAGCTGTTCGTGAATCCTAAACCTGTATTCCTACAACCACTGCGTACTATCCAGCTGACTTTGGTCATACTATGGCTCTATCAGGGACTCATTCCAAAAATTCTGTTCCAATCACCCGCTGAAATTAACATTTGGCAAAATATGGGTTTTGAGCTGGCACTGGCCAAAGTCTTGGTTGGGCTTTCCGGAGGATGTGAAATGCTATTTGGCTTATGCTTTCTGAAATGGAACCGGTCCATACTCTTGCATGGGTTGAATATTCTCGGACTTGCTGGATTACTACTGCTGATTGCATTCACAGCCCCGTTGCAACTTACTGCAGCATTCAATCCTGTGGTGATGAATACCGCCATGCTGATGCTTTCTGTAGTGGCCATTCAACTCATCCTACAGGAACAGAGTAAAACATTTAGACAATAATCCGCTTGCCTTCCCGTATGCAGTAAAATGGATTAATCAACTTGGAAGAATGCTTGATGATCTCATGTAACTCATGTTCCGGTGCATCCCGGTCTTCATCCGTGAGCTGAAAAGTACGGTAATGAATCGCCAGTGAACATTTGGCCTGTAAGTCATGATGGGCATGAAAGGCATCTTCCGGATTCATATGGATCGCACGCATCAGTTCACGTGGCTCATACGCTCCTATCGGAAGCAAGGCAATCCGCGGTGCACCCAGACGTTTACGGATTTCTTTAAAATGCGAGGCGTAGCCGCTATCTCCGGCAAAGAAACAATGTTCCTTACCATGTAATAAAGAAAAGCCTCCCCAAAGTGCACAGTTCTGATCGCGCATGCCACGTCCTGAGGCATGTTGAGCCGGCGTATAGACAATCCGGATCTCTTCAAAAAAGGCATTTTCCCACCAGTCCATTTCATGCACGGTATAATGTTCTGGCAAATACCAGGCATTACCCAGACCGGTATAAATCGGCATCTCAAAAGTGTTGTACAGCCATTCCAGACTGGCCAGATCCATATGATCATAATGGTTATGGCTAAGTAGTACAGCATCAATCTGGGGTAACTCATCCAGAGCAATGCCAGCCGGAATGACCCGCTGCGGCCCTGTGGAAGCCGATGGACTGGCATATTCAGCCCAAACCGGATCAGTCAGGAAGTTATAGGGGCCGATCTGAATTAATGTGGTGGCGTGACCAATAAACCAAACTTGCCAGTCATCCAGAGCTGCATCTGGACGCTGCTGTGGCAATGCGCGCGGACGAGAAAAAAACTCGGCACGCTCTTCATCAAGATTAACATTCCAGGTTTTGGATTTTCGGGTAATGAGCCATTTGTATAAATCAAAGCGACCACGCGATAGAGAAGCATGCTCAAGATTACGAAACTGTTTTCCGTCGAAATGATCTGAATGCAGATACTCAAACACTGGCTTAGACCAGAGATGTTTCCAACTGGATTCCGTGATTAACTGGAATTTTTTAGTTTTGAGAAGATCTTGCATAAACATCCACTATTTATTATTCGCTATATGCAAGACAACAACCTCTTGAAATGGTCAAGCGGTGCATCTTTTAATGAGCATACAAACTAAAAACAGGCACACTACAACATAGTATGAAATCCGTCACAGAAAATCATGTATGTTTTTGTTATTTTTAGCAAAAAAATGGCATTTCATCGACCTTATGGCTGGCTGAAGTCTTGGATTATCTAGAAAAATATTGCTCTTGTCCTTCTGTCTAAAAATACAAAATGATACTCAATATTTATAAGCCCATGCTGACAAAAGCATGTCTGCCCATTGATGATTTTATGATGAAATTCGCCATACCTCAGTATCATCACATCAATTGTGCGAGAAAGGCAAGTTGAGATCAAAATACCAACCTCAAGCGTTTTTTAGATCTTTATACACGACCTTGAGTTCGTTCCAGCCATACGGCCTTGGTTTGGGGTTTCACAAATAAAGCAATAATTTCCGGGTGCAGCTGTTTAATCTGCGCTTCGATCCGGTTGACACAGGCTTCAATTTCATCAGAAGTTAAATCATCTTTAAATTCCAGACTCAATGATGCAATGACTTGCTGAGCGCCCATCTGCTCAGTCAATACCCCATTGGCGCTGAAAACGGCCGCATCCTGTTGAGCAATGTTCAATACATCTTCACGCAGTTTTGGATCTGCCGTTTCACCCAGTAACAAACCTTTGGTTTCACGTGCCAGAAACCAGGCAGAAACCGCCAGAACAATACCAATTAAAATCGATGCGGCACCGTCCAATTCAGGAATATTCAGTTGATGCGCCAGAAAGATACCGACCAGAGCAATCACCAAGCCGACCAGGGCGGCAGTATCTTCAAATAACACGGTAAAGGTCGTTGGATCTTTACTGTGTCGAAAGGCTTCAAAATATCCCAGATTTCCCTTTTGTTTACGAAAGGTTTTTAAAGCCACTGACCATGAAAATCCTTCAAAAAGAATCGCCAGACCCAGCACAATATAATTGATCAATGGATCCTGCATGACTTCAGGCTGAAGAATATGCTGTATCCCTTGATAGATGGACACAATCGCACCCAGGGCAAAAACCATCAGTGCCACAATAAAGGCCCAAAAATACAGTTCACGCCCATAACCAAAAGGATGTTTGGCATTTGCCGGTTTTTCTGATTTTTTCATGCCATATAACAGTAAAATTTCATTCAAGGTATCTACTACGGAATGAATTGCCTCACTGAACATGGCAGAACTATTGGTTATATAGGACGCAACAAATTTCACCAGCGCAATCGCCAGATTACCAAACAGGGCTGCATAAACTACGATTTTATTGGATTCAGACATCCTGACACTGTCCTAAATAAGCTTGTGCAAGCTTTAATGATTTATGTATCAAAATCTTAATCATTTATTTTTGAAAGTTGTTTTACAAATTGTTGCTTAGTCATGATCTCTCACGTTGTTGAATCACTTTACTCTCCACTCAAATAATAAAAGGGCTTTCGCCCTTTTGATTTTTACAGTTTTAATGCTTGGAAAAATACTGCTAGCGCCACTCTTTCCAGAAATACATGATGATCCCGAACATCACCACCGCAATACCGGCAAAAGCATGACTGCTGATAATTTCATGATTTAAGGTTGCTCCCAATACCAGAGCGATTACCGGCGTCATCACATTACTCAATGAGACGGTCGAAGCATTTAGACGGCGAATCAGCCAGAAATAACACAGCATTGCCACAATCGAGGACATGATCATGGTAAATACGAAACCGATCATTGCCTGTGTGCTAGGCAACTGAGTCGGCATATGTTGCCAGATAAACGGTACTAAAACGAGTGAACCAGCCGCGGAGACCAGCAATGAACCCGTCGCTTGCGACATCGGACTCAAGGGTGCACTGATCTGCTTAACCCAGAAGATCGAGCTGATATAAGACACCATACTGATCAGCATCAGCACCACCCCCCAGGGATTGATCTTGCTGTCTGCCGAGTCGGCAAAAACAAAACATAAACCGGCGACGGCCACTGCCATGCCGAGCCATTGCAGCCAGATCAGTTTATGGGTTTTTAAAATCATATGCCCGATCAAACCAGCGATCAGCGGTGAAAAACCAAAAATTAGTGCCATCAACCCTGAGGTTAAATAATTGGCTGCCAGATAAATAAACAGCTGCGCACCGATTAAATTCAAACTGCCTGCCAGATAACTTTTCATTGAAGTACGGTCAAAAGGCAGCTGGTCGCGCATGATCTTCAGCAGGAACAGTGCAATAACCGAGGCACCGAAATAGCGAATGATCAGCACCCACATCGGGTGAATCTCGGCCACGCTCCAGACAATCGCCAGTGGCGTTGCTGCCCAGATCAGTACCAATAAAGCGTAAATACTTGCCGTGACCGGCAATGATGATGAAGAACTCATAAGTCTCCTAAACGAGGCCAAGAAGTTCTGGATCAGCAACTTCAAAAATAGCGTATAGCGAATTCATGCTGAGATGAAGTTTTAATTTTTGATAAATTCATCAAGTTTCGTGCATAAAAAACAGACCTATGCAAAACATAGGTCTGTCCCAAGATATCTCAATACAACTTAAGCAATTTTGCGTAAGTCTTGTGCGATATCCAAATGTTTTTCAACATCAAACGCCGTATTTTTGCTGATCATTTTTTTCAAATGACGCATTTCTTTGGCTGCATTCACGGTAATCCCGCCAACGATCTGACCATCGGTCACACCATACATCACGAATGAATTGTCTGCACCTTTGGCTGCATCCATTTCACCACGAATATGCCATTCAGCTGCGGCCATATCACCAACAAACTGGAAGTTGATATTCAGCTGATCCGTCCAGAACCAGGCCGGATTGGCTTTCGGATGTTCCACACCCATCACGTGACGCGCAAAGATACCTGCCTGCAGGTTGGCATTTTCCCAGGTTTCCACACGGCGGTGATTGCCACAGTCACGTAACTGAGTCGCAACATCGCCTGCTGCATAAATATCAGCATTCGAGGTTTGGCAGTTTTCATTGACTTTAATCGCAACATCAACGTCCAGACCTGCATCTACGGCAAGCTGTGCATTTGGCACGATCCCGATCCCGTAAACTACAGCATCGGCACGCAGTTCTTCACCGCCTTCCAGCGTTACCACCACTTCTTCACCATCTAAACGGCAATCTGTAATCTTGGTTTCAAGACGCACATCGACCTGGTTTTGACGATGCTGTTCCAGCAGGAATTCACTCAGAATCTGTGGTGAACAACGACCCATCACCATTGGGCCCATTTCGATCACAGTCACCTGACAATCTTTGTAACGTGCAGATGAGGCAAGCTCAAGACCAATCACGCCACCACCGATCAGGATGATACGGCGACCGGCTTGAAGCACAGGCACCAGCGCGTGTGAATCTTCCAGGTTACGCAGGGTATAAACATGTTTGCCCAAAGCATCAAAATTAGGCAAACGGCGCGCAGCACCACCTGTTGCAAGCAAGAGTTTGTCATAAGCAACAACATCACCGTTAAGGAGTTCAACGGTTTTCGCAGTCGCGTTGATTTTCGCCACACCATTTCCACGAATTGTTTCCACCCCTAAATCTGCCAGTTTCTGTTCCGACAGGATTTCGATCTTGGTTTCTTCAGGTTTTAGAATCACATCTTTAGACAACGGTGGACGCTCATAAGGAAGATGGCTTTCATCACCAATTAAGGTAATTTTGCCTTCATACTTGTTGCCACGAAGTTCTAAAATTGCGCTCGCACCTGCCTGGCCAGCACCCACGATCACGATGTTGTTTACGTTGCTCATTTTCTTAACCTTTTAACTCTGCAGATACGATACCGAAGCCGGCAATCCATTCGCTGATGTCTTCATAGCAATGCGTGGTCATTTCATACTCACCCATTTCGCTTAAGGCAGCGAAGGCAGCCATCCAAGAACGGACTTCCTGACCACCACGACCACCATCACGGCGGATTTCAGCTTCAGTCATCGCTTCTAATGTTGCAAAATCAGCGTTCTTGAAGGTTTCTAGCAGGGCAATATCCCATTCAGCATTCAGAGGCACGGCAACTGACGTATCCCCTGCTGCCAGCTTTTGACCCACTGCAATAATTTTGGATTGACGTGCATGACGTGCTTCAGGCGTTGGATAACGGCCTGCAATCAGGAACTCTTCCACTTCTGGCGGTACTGCACCCATTTGCGGTGTAGGTGGATCATGTGACAGACCACCGGTACCTAAAACAAGCACACGCTCGTTTTCAAGGTTTAAAGACTTGATGTATTGACCCACAGCACGGCCCAAAGCGATGGTACGCTTGGTGGTTGGCATAGGTGCAGCAGCGCCATTAATAAAAATTGGAATCGTTGGATAACGGTCAAGTTTGCCTTCACACAGGAAATGTAAGGGCTGAGTCACGCCATGGTCAGCCTGCATACGGTATGAGTAGGCAACATCCACGCCTTCATCCAGTACACGTCGAACCAGATCTAATGCCTTGTCTTCAGGTACATCAATATGGTCATTGTCCTTGCCATAATCCCAGTCACCTGCAGCTTTGGCACGAATACCGACGCAGAAACTTGGCATCAGGTCATAGAAGAAACCATTAAAATGATCTGGACCAAAAGTGATGATCAGGGTTGGGTCGTAAGCTTTTACTTCAGCAGAGAGTTTTTCAAAAGCAGCACGAACTTTTTGCTTTTTTGATTGATCTTGAGGTGAAGCAAATTCCATTAAAGGACTGTGCGATGCACAAATAAGTTTAACGGCCATGAGAGACTCCTAGAAGGAAAGCAGCCCTGAGAGAAGAGGCTGCCGGTAAGTCCATTTGAATGAGACTAGATGTTTATTCGTCAAAGAAACCTGCACGTGGCTGACGTAGGCCACGAATACCCAGACCGCATTCTGCATTGATCAGAACACCAGTCAAAGGACGGTTGTTTTGACGAGATGCCAACAGCACGTATGAACCGGTCATATCTTCCGGTTCAGGCAAGAAATTCAGTGGCATGCCACGTGCAATTTTCTCAGGATCACGTGCATCGAGCAGGCCCACATTTTCCTGACCCAGCGATGCCGCACCTTTGATATTCACATTCATACCTGACGGTGCAACAGCGTTCACTCGTACTTTAGGCGCAAGCTCGTAAGCCAGTTCTTTCATAATCCCGACACCCGCATGCTTAGATGCAGTATATACAGGGCCTCCGCCAGCGGAGTACAGTGCCGAATTAGACAAAGTAAATATGATAGAACCTTCAGAAGCGATCAATGCATCCAGTGCAGCTTTCGCGCCCAAGATCAGAGACTTGGTATTAATCCCCATAATCTCGTCAAAGGCTTTTTCCAGCTGCTCGCCAGAGGTATTGACGATATCAGCGTAATGATCCCAGATACCGGCATTACCAACGAAACAATCGAGTTTACCGAAACGTTCTACAGTTGCTTGAACTGCACGAACGTTATCTGCATAGCTGGCTACATCACCTTCGATCGCAAGAACTTTTCCACCGAAGTGTTCATTTAATGCATCCACTTTAGCTTTTGAACGTTGAAGAACCGCAACTTGTGCACCTTCCTCAATAAAACGCTCGACCAAAGCCCAGCCTAAGCCTGAACCACCACCAGTAATAAGTGCAACTTCGCCTTGTAGCCAACCCATGCTTACTCTCCTGCCATCTCTACAAACAATTGACCATCTTCAACAATCACTGGGAACGTTTTGATTGGATCAGTTGCAGGTAGACATAATGCTTCACCTGTTTTTAAACAGAAACGAGCTGAATGTAATGGACATTCAACAGTACCATCATCTTCAAGGTAACCTTCAGACATAGAAGCATTACCATGACTGCATTTATCGTTCATAGCGAAGAATTCACCGCCATTGTTAAATACAGCCAGCGCTTCGATACCGTTTACGCCACAATCTACTTTTAACGCTTCGCCTTCGTCTAATTCGTCAACTTGGCAAACAAAAATCTTATTCATTAGAAGAACACACTCAGGTTATGTGAACTGTAAGTAACTTGGTCAAGCGTGATCTTACGGTTGAAGATTTGGAAGCCTAAGCCACCTTCAACTTTACGGATCTTGTCATGACGTTTACCACAGTAAATCACGACGTCTTTCTCTTTCTGTGTACGGTATAACAAGTAAGTTACGTACACGTCGTATTCGCCTTCAACTTCAGTTGGCTCTACGATCACGTTGCTCACCATGTGGGTGGTACGTGACGGAGGCTCTTCAGCCCAAGCCATACCAGTCTCAAGACGTGCTACACGACGCTCTAAAAGGTCTTTCGAATCGTTGAACACCCAAGTGGTAGGTGGTTCAACTGAACGACGACGGTCACGGGTTTGTGCGTTTGGTGTGGTACGTAGCGTGTAAGAAATATCTTCAGCTAAGGTATCTAACCATTCGCGGAATTTCCAATCGTCTAGCAATTTTGCTTCGCGATAAAGGAACTGACTAATTTGGTGATGAAGTTCTAAGCTGATTTGACTCATTTCATAAGCTCCTTCTCATATTCGTCAGCTGCTTTTTCCACGTCTTCCCATTTTTCATGGATCAATAAATCTGCCCAGCGGCGGTACATACCACGTGCTGCAGTTTCAGAGAAAATGTAGTTGGTGATCCCCGGGATACCATCTTCACGTACTTTTTCGTTGCCTTTACCCATTTCCATAATGAGTTTGTTTTGACGCGCTTTATAACCACGTAAAACTTTTTGGATCTCGATCCAGTTTTCAGAGTCATCTTGCTCCAGGAAACCGGCTGGACCAAAGGCACGCGTTGCAGAACGTTCAAATGCTTCTTTCACTTCTTGAGATGCTTCAGCATCAGCAATACAGAATGCCCATACTTCAGTTTTGTTTGGACCACGTGGGTGCCATACGCGAAGTGTTGCAGTACCGTTCAACCAAGACAAAGTTGGGAACATGGTGTTGTGACCTGCAAGACGCAGTGCACGAGTCTCGCCTAGGCGCTCTTTAACTTCGTCGTACGTTTCACGGAAGTAGTTGGCAACTTCACCGTCAACCCACACGTTTGCGTCTGGTTTCTCTGTGAAGAAGAAGCCTGAACCATGACCGCGTGAACCATACTGGATCGCGTCTTTCGCAGTTTCCCAAACTGGACGAGCAGTTTGCGCAGCACCTAATTTCTTAGAAGATTCGTCATCTGGTTTCGCGCCCAATACTTGGATCGCAGAAGCGTGAGAGAACAATGCGTGGTATTGGTCAGATGCAAACTGTTCCGCTGCAAACTTCCAGTTACACTCGATTTCCCACTTGTGTACACCACCAATGATTTCAGTACCACCTGGACGACGGTCAACAACGCCATCTAAGTACCAAGCGATATCACCCATGTATTCTTCTAGGTCAGGTGTGGTTTCATCCCAACAAGCGAATACCAAGCCTTTGTAAGACTTCACACGATTCACTTCAACCAGACCCCATTGCTCTTTACATGCCCCATGTGGGTAAGCACGATCTTCAAGCGGGATATCTTTTAAAGAACCGTCAATGCCGTATGACCAGCCGTGGTACGGGCAAGTAAATGCACGGGTATTACCACAGTCAGCGAAGCTTACACGCATAGAGCGGTGACGACACTGGTTTAAAAATGCTTTGATTGAGCCATCTTTTTGACGTGCCACAATGATTGGATCTTCACCCATGTAGGTGTTGAAGAAATCACCAGCCTTAGGAATTTGGCTTTCATGGCAAAGGAATAACCAAGTACGACCGAAAACACGTTCGAGTTCTAATTCGTAAATGTCAGGATCTGTATAAATAGATGGCGTAATACGTCCATTTTGTGCATCGACTAAAGCATCGATTTCGCGCACATCAATTTTTCCACTCATGAAAAGCTCTCCTGTGACCTATCTTTGGCACAAAGTAATAGACTCAACTTTTCAACGATGATGGATTTGACAGCGTTTTTCGGGAAATATTTTTTTTGTTTCAATTAAGAGCTTAAAGCAATTATTAAGCACGTGAATTTTTATATTAAAACATCTATTAATCCCGCCAGAGCATTTAGTTTATGAATGGGAAAATAATCTTCACGACATAGTTGTTTATAGATTATACTTTGAGGAAATTATAGTAAGACATTTTTTGGATTACTCTTTGGGTTGATGACATGGAATTACGACACCTTCGCTACTTTATCACCGTTGCTGAAGAGCTCAATTTTAGTAAGGCAGCACTTAAACTTTATACGGCTCAACCCTCACTTAGCCAGCAAATCAAAGACCTGGAAGAGGATGTCGGGGTAAAGCTACTCAACCGGACCAAACGTAAAGTAGAGCTGACCGAAGAAGGCGCCGTATTCCTGGAACAGGCTCGTCTTACTCTTGCACAGGCAGATAAAGCCGTTGCCATGGCACGTCAGGTGTCACAGGCCAAGCAGCAAATGCTCCGCATAGGTTTTGTACCGGTGGCCGAGATGAAAATCTTCCCCTATATCTTGCCAAATCTACGTGTACAGAACCCGGATTTAAAAATTGAACTGCTCAGCCTGAACAACAATGAGCAGATGCGTTTGTTAAAAAAAGGCGATCTGGATCTTACATTTACCCGCCATAATTTTAATAGTGATGAAATTGAAAGCCAGTTCGTGATTCGTGAACCGCTGATTTTTCTCCTGCCTAAAGATCACCCCTTAGCAAAATACGAAAGAATTCCTGCTAAAGCATTGAATGGGATTGATTTTATTATTCCATCAGCAGAGCAGTCCTTGACCCTGAACCAGGCTATTCTGGACTTTGCCAAAGCCAACGGCATTGAACTCAATATCGTGCAAAAGGCCGATAATATTTTATTTAATATCAACTCGATCGGAATGGGCCTAGGCTGTACCATTTTGCCTGGCTATATTGCACCACTAACCATGGATAATACCGTGATTCGTCCGCTGGACGTGGAATTGCCCTATTTAGACCTGTATGTCAGCTACCATAAAAACAACAAATCCTATGCCGTCAGCAAATTTCTTGAACTCTTGACCCGTGTGTTCTATCTGGATATTAACCGTAGCGAACAAAATTAATCCTATTTCTTCTCTGCATTAAGCATATGCCATTCAACTTTTGATAGGCATGTGCTTTTTTTGTTTTATTATTTTATGCTTAAGAATTCGTTTTTAATTCTATTTTGTGATAAAGAATCTATTTCTAGCGTTTAAATTTGTCACTTGACCTCGACCAAAATTGTGTATTTTTAGCTCTAAATGTGCTGCATTTACCACTTAAGTCTAATAAAATTTAATTCGGATTTTTCTCAGTTTAAATAGCTCAAACCTATAAAAATTATTAGATTTTTAGATTTATCCAAATAAATGAGAATCAAACTCACTTAGGTACGCTACCTTAAATATTCCCGATATAAAAAAGGATGACCGAAGCCATCCTTTTTAAAACTACATCGAGCTTATTTTACGCCGTGTACAGCCAAGTAGTTTTTGATCACAGTGTTGAACTCATCTGCTTTTTCAACTTGAGACCAGTGACCACATTGGCTGAAGATATGTGCATCAGCATTTGGCACGATGTTCAGGATGTCCCAAGTACGAGAAACCGGAATCACCACGTCTTGCGTACCATGAATCAATAGTACAGGCACAGTAATGTCTTTCATTTTTTCGAAGTCTAATGAGAATTCGAAACGGTCACGGTCACGTGCGCCAACCACATCCATTAAACGATTTGATGCATAGTCATTTGCAGCAGAAGCAAAACGTACTTTTACCAGTTCATCAGTAATCAGGTCTTTGTTTACGACAAACATAGAAAGGGTTTTCTTGATTCCTTCTTCTGTAAGAACTGGGTTTGCGTGAGCTTTAAGTGCAGCTGTCTGTTTCGCACCGCCCGTACCCATAGACACGATACCCAAAATACGATCTGGATAATCCAATGCCATCTGGAATGCTAACCAGCCACCCAGAGAGTTACCGACCAACCAGGTTTTTTCGATACCCAAAGCATCTAGCGTACGGATCGCATGATCTACCCAGGCACGGATACCATATTCAGTACCCGGTGCAACCACAGTTTGGCCATAACCAATGGTATCAATCGCGATACAACGCGCTTGCTCACCAATTTGTGGCAGGTTTAACCACCAGTTTGCCGCGGCCGATACACCTGTACCTGAACCGTGTAAAAATAGAATAGGCGTACCTTCACCAATTTCGTGGTAATGGGTCAACTCGCCTTCAGCAGTTTCAATCCATTTGTCTTCTAAGCCAAAGAATGGATCTGTTTGATAGTCAGGGATTTGAACAGTGCTCATATTGCTTCCTCTTACAGTCTTTCGCTTGCGTGTCCCTCTATTTTCAAGAATTCGACGTCAAGTTGACTCATTAAAATGACTTGTGTACACCCTTATATTAACCGCTCAACCGCAGCAAACTGATACAAAATTACGATTGCACCCAACAAAATAGATATAATTTAAGTATTTGTTTTATATATTTTTTTATAAATTAAACCCTACATAAACTAAGGCTTTAACTGCATTCTTAAACCAAAAAGCAGCCAGAAGACTGACTGCTTTTAAAATATACGCGTATTAGAATTTATGCGTATAAGTGGTGGCGACACGGTATTCTTGCAGGTCTGGTTTTGCTGGATTGGCAAAATTCACATCAATATACATCGCCTGTACACCCAAACCTTTTAATTTACCTTCTGGCACAGTGTAGTTCACGATGGCATTCACTTCATCCGTATTGAAGTTCTGACCTTGATACGCCCCAGTACCTTTCTGATCATAACCTTTGAAATATACGGCTGTTGCATTTAAGCCTTTTGCACCCATTTCAGAGAAGTCATAGCCATAAGAAACACTCCATGACTTTTCTTCTGGCGCGGTAAAAGTCGCTACCCCCCAGTTCGCCAGATAAGGCTGTGGCACCCAGCCACCCAATGTCGGGAATGCGCTATCACCAAACATTTGCTGGTAACCTACACCTACGGTATGTGCACCATGATTCACTTTTGCAGCGACAGATAATGCTTGGTTATCGATCTCACCATACAGCTTGTCACCTGACTCCGAGTTATCGAAGTAACGGATGTGGCTATCTAATTTGGTTTTTTCACCAAGCGCAGTTTTATAATTCACACCCAGATAATGCTGTTGGTAAATGTCTTGAACATCGGCATACCAGTAGCTCGCCCCTACTTCTTTAGTAAGTTGGTGGTCTACACCCGCAATCCACATGCCATCAGCTTCAGCACCCGTATCATAGAAACTTGGTGGAGCAAATTTAGTTAAATCACGGAACTGGTTGTCATAACGGTTGTTAATACCATCAATATAAGCCAGAGTTAACTTGGTATCTTTAAGGTCTTTAGACTCTAACCAGGCACCACTATAAGTCGTCAATAACTGACGCGATGGATCAAATACCAAGACTGGAGATACAGGCAATAACTCACCGACTTTCAGTTCAGTTTGTGACACTTTGGCTTTTAAGGTCGCGCCGACTTTACCGAAATGGTCTTTTGATTCTTTGCCATCGTGTGGTAAAACCCAGTCCGGATTTTTATCACGGCCATTGAGTTTAACTGCATGCTGAACCAGTACATCAGCACCGACCTGCACACCACCACCGATATCGTGATAACCGGACTTGGCATCCAGAGTCACGCCTTGTGACCAAGAACCCCAGTTACGTGATGAGTAGTTATCTTGATACTGACGGTCTAGATAAAAGTTTTTAAATTTGAGTTGAACATTGCTGTCGTCAATAAAGTCTGCATTCGTTGCAGTTGTCCCTAAAGTTGCTGTCGCAGCAAGCATTGCAATCCATAAATTGTGACGACGCATGATGAGTTCCCCATTCAGCTGATAAAATCCATGCAGCCATCATGCGCAAGTCGGTTTAAATAAAAAATCCGACCACAGTATTAAACTTTTGCTCTTTTAGCTCTGCATATTCCGGGCCCAGATTTAAGCACTCAATCTCTTAGATTTTAAACCGATTAATGAAAATAAAAATTTGACCAGATATTTAATTCAAATTTCTGTTTCCTTTATTAATAAGCGCAATTTTTTTAAAAACTTTAAGATAATATTTTTTATTTATCGTTTTTATGTTTAAGGAAAAAATTAAACTAAAATAATCTTCACATAACACTATAACTAAAATATCTGAGATCAGAGTTTTATTATATTATTAAATCTACTTCATAATAAAAAAGCATCCACTTTGGATGCTTTTTTATTGGACTTATTTTAATACCACGGCATTAAAAATTAAGCTTGTAACTCACGAGCTTTAGACATGGTTAATGCCAAGTCTTCAATCATGTCTTCCTGACCACCTACCGTACCACGGCGACCAAGTTCCATCAGGATTTCACGCGCAGATACGCCATATTTCGCTTCAGCACGTTTAGCAAATAACAGGAATGACGAGTAAACACCCGCATAACCTAAAGTTGCCGCATCACGGTCGGCACGAATCGGGTTGTGCATCATTGGAATCACTAGATCTTCAGCAACGTCTTGCACTTTGAACAAGTCAACGCCAGTGTCCATACCCATACGGTTTGCCACAGCGATAAACAGCTCAAGTGGTGTGTTACCAGCGCCAGCACCAAGACCAGCAGATGCCAAGTCAACACGTACTGCACCTGCTTGAACAGCAGCAACAGTATTCGATACACCCATACCTAAGTTGTGGTGACCATGGAAACCAAGCTCAATGCTTGAATCCAAGTGTTGACGTAAGTGACCCACACGGTCGATCACGTCTTGAGGAAGCATGTAACCTGCTGAGTCAGTCACATAGATACAGTTTGCACCGTAAGACACCATCTTGTTCGCTTCTTCAAGCAATTTTTCAGGAGATGCCATGTGCGCCAACATCAAGAAACCGACCGTGTCCATGTCTAGTTTGCGTGCAGCCGTGATGTGCTGTTCTGAGCAATCCGCTTCTGTACAGTGCGTTGCAACACGAATAGTAGACACACCAATTTCATGCGCCATTTTTAAATGGTCAACCGTACCGATCCCAGGCAGAAGCAATGCAGATACTTTTGCATTTTTCATACGTGGCACAACAGCAGACAGGTATTCTTCATCCGTTGCCGCAGCAAAACCGTAGTTGACGGATGAACCGCCAAGGCCGTCACCATGCGTGACTTCAATTAAAGGTACGCCTGCATCATCAAGTGCTGTTGAAATTGCAATCATTTGCTCAACAGTGGTTTGATGGCGCTGTGGATGCATACCATCACGCAAAGTCATATCATGAACAATAATCTTAGACATGTGGTTGCTCCTTAAGCGTCTTTATTGAATACGTGTTCTGCAAACATCTCTGCAGTACGTGCTGCAGCAGCAGTCATGATGTCAAGGTTACCCGCATATTTCGGCAGGAAATCACCAAGACCTTCAACTTCTAAGTAAATTGACACGCGGTTGCCATCAAAAACTGGACCATTGACAAGCTTGTAACCCGGTACATATTTTTGAACTTCTTTAATCATTGCGTGTACAGATTCAGTGATCGCCGCTTGATCCGGTTCACCCTCTACCAGACAGTGAACCGTGTCACGCATCATCAGTGGTGGCTCAGCCGGGTTGATGATGATAATCGCTTTACCCTGTTTCGCGCCGCCCACTTTCTCAATGGCACCGGCAGTGGTACGGGTAAATTCATCAATGTTTTTACGTGTACCTGGACCTACTGATTTAGTCGATACCGTTGCAATGATCTCACCATATTCAACAGGCTGAACGCGAGAAACTGCAGCAACCATCGGAATCGTTGCCTGACCGCCACAGGTGACCATGTTTACGTTTGGCACTTCGCCACCCGCAAGCAATGCTTCCAGGTTTACAGGTGGTACGCAGAATGGACCGATCGCAGCAGGCGTCAAGTCAATCATCAGTACACCAAGTTCATTGAGCTTGCGGCTATTTTCAGCATGTACGTATGCAGACGTTGCATCGAATGCAATTTTAATATCATCTGCAATCACGTGAGGAAGAAGACCATCCACACCTTCAGCGGTGGTTTTTAAACCCATTTTCGCAGCACGCGCCAAACCTTCAGAAGTCGGGTCAATCCCCACCATCCATACCGGCTCTAACCATTCGCTACGTTGTAATTTATAAAGCAAATCAGTACCAATATTCCCTGGACCGATCATTGCACATTTAATCTTTTTCATGAATGTACTCTCTTGGAATCTTGATTATTCAGCAGCGAATGCAGCGGTTACTGAACCGAAGCCTTCAATTTCAACCTTGAATTCATCACCTGGTTGCGCCACAACCATTGGACCTAAAGCACCCGTCAAGATGATGTCACCTTTTAACAGCGGACGACCACGGCGTACCATTTCATCAGCCAGCCAAACAGCAGCATTCAATGGGTTTGCCAGACATGCTTTACCCACGCCTTGAGACACGACTTCTTCACCACGCGTCATCACCATCTTGCAGTTCACCAGATCAAGATTCTCTAATTTAACCGGCTGAGAACCCAAGACAAATGCAGCAGAAGATGCGTTATCTGCTACAGTATCAATCAGGCTGATTTTCCAGTTTTCGATACGGCTATCGACCACTTCAATTGCAGGCAATGCATAATCAGTTGCGCTGATAATGTCTGCATAGGTGTGTTTTTCTTTGGTTAAATCCTGGTTAATCACCAATGCGATTTCTGCTTCAACTTTCGGCTGAATCAGAAGGCCAGCTGGAATTGCTTCACCATCGCCATAGGCCATGTCGGCAAATAACATACCGAAATCCGGCTGATCTACACCCAGTTGCGCTTGAACGACTTTAGACGTCAAACCAATTTTACGACCCACCAGACGGCGACCTTCAGACAAAGCACGCTCGGTATTCACTTCCTGAACGGCATAGGCGATATCTACGTCAGCACTTTCACCGCCAAGTTCCGGGCGAATCGGTGCAATCGTAGTTTGTGATAATTCAGCGCTACGAAGTGCTTGTGCAACTGATTCAACAACAGCAGAATTCGACATCAATGTTTCCTTAAACTGCAAAAATTAGGCTTATGCTGGGATCTAAGAGGGACAGAAAATATGAACATGATCAAGCTGATCATCCGCATGGACTGCCTTTCTCAGAGCGAGCATAGGAATAAACAGTTTTAGGATGGGAAAAATCCGGCGTTTGTGCCAATAGTTATTTTATTTTTTGCTATAGCTATTATCTATAAGGAGAATTCATAAAAATTTAGATAAAACAAAATCTTATTATTTAAAACATATCGTTATTTAGCAAAATAACTACCATAATATGACCGAATAAAATCAGTACAATTACGACTTTAGACTAAAAGATAAGAACCAGCGCTTAAATCTACAGCATTCCCCAGCCAATTTAAACCGGGGAAACACATTCCTTGCACTGCAACCAAGATACTGGATTAAACTGCTTGTTTCCATTGGACTTTAGCCAACAATGCGCTATGCAAAGCAGCCACATCATCCACGATACAGACTGGATTAAATTGTGCTAAAAGTTCAGGCGCATGTACGCCATAACTTACCCCAACACTTGGCATGGCAATATTTTTCGCCATTTCCAGATCATAAGACGTATCACCGACCATAATCGCATGATCAGCCTGCACACCGGTTTCTGCCAGAATTTCTTCTAACATTAATGGATGAGGTTTGGAACGGGTTTCGCTGGCTGCGCGCGTGGTCACAAACAGCTCTTCACTGTTTGTCTGTTTTAATACACGATCCAGACCTTTACGGCTTTTCCCTGTGGCTACTGCCAGCTTCACGCCTTGCTGCTGTAAATCTGCGAGCATGTGCGCTACGCCTTCAAACCAGGAATCTCCCGATGAGTTGGCAACATAATGATCGGAATAGGCCTGCAAAATATCTGCATGTAAATCTGGCACGGTTGGGAAAAGTCGCTGTGCGACTTCTGGCAAACCTAGGCCAATAATACTTTTGGCATCTGCATCCGTTAAAGGCTGCTGAAATTGCTGTGCGGCAAACTGCAAACTCGCTACGATTTGACCCACTGAATCAAATAAAGTGCCATCCCAATCGAAAATGACCAATTTTACAGGTGAGTTCATAAAAGATTTCCTAAATTTGATTCAGTCTTGAAGCCCTCTCCTACAAGGAGAAGGAATTTTTCATTCTTAAGCAAATGACTTTAATAAAAGAACCAATAAAGTCGAATTATCAATGAAGTTTTAATTCAACATTACTCTTTAATAAGTAACGTTCCCTCTCCTGAACGAGTTTAAAGCACTGCTTTAAACGACGTGCAAGAAGGAGACTTGCTCAGCAGTGCTGCTTAGGGAAAGGATTCTTTCGAAATTTAATCTCCCCTAGCCCTCTTTAAGAAATAGGGGAATTCCCTCCTTTTTCAAAGGAGGGTGAGGGTGGATTAAATTTATTAAAAGAAAAAATAAGTCCTTATTGGGCAGCCGGTTTATCCGCTTTCTGCGCTCTTAACTGCGCCACCAGACTCTGCATATCTTCTGGCAATGGTGCTTCAATTGCTGGATAGCCCGGAATGTCCAGACGCATTGCATGTAAACACAAACGGCGTGGTTTTGGCCCACGATATTCTGTTTCATGACCATACTTTTCATCGCCTACTAGCGGATGACCAATACTCAAACCATGAACACGAATCTGATGGGTACGACCAGAAAGCGGAGATGCATACACCAGTGTGGCATGCATAAAACGTTCCTGCACATTCCACTGGGTTTTAGACTCTTTACCTTCTTTCGGGGACACGCAGACACGACGTTCACCATTGGCCAGCTCGTAACGATGTAAAGGTGCATCAATCAGCTGTTTATCCAGACTGACCTGCCCTTTTACTACAGCGGCATAGGTTTTTTTGATTTTATGTTCACGCAACATATCTTGTAATGTTTTCAACACGCTACGCTTTTTGGAAATCATCACCAGACCGGAAGTATCACGGTCAATCCGGTGAATCAGTTCCAGATACTTTTTACCGGTTGCGGCACGCAAGCCCTCAATCAGGCCATAGGCCACACCGCTACCACCATGCACAGCAATCCCGGAAGGTTTATTCACGACCATCAAACCTTCATCTTCATAAATCACACGGGCCAATAAGCCTTGTGCCACTTTGTCAGAAACAGGTGCAGCAGATTCATCTTTTTGTTCATAGCGAATCGGCGCAACGCGAATCTGGTCACCGATTGCGAGTTTGGTTTCTGCTTTAATGCGTTTTTTATTAACGCGAACCTGGCCTTCACGAATCAGACGATAGATACGGCTTTTTGGCACACCTTTCAGACGACTAAACAGGAAATTATCGATGCGTTGTCCATCTTGATGTTCATCCACTTCAAACCAAGTGACGTTTTGCCATTGTTGCGTAGAATTCATACAGTTACTATGACCCAAAAAATACTAAAATTGATTAAAAACTGATCACTTAGGTTATGCTTTACACAAGAAACATAAGCTTAGCCCATAGGCAGATGATGCAAGGTTTGATATAGTCAGCGCACGGAAACCATCGTTTGTGAGTAAAAGTTGAATCATTTCAGATTTTTCTGAACTTGATTGTTCAATTAAAGACTCACATGATACGGGAAGGTCCCCAAAGAATTATGCCACGCCGAAGGCTTATTATATCGGCAAACAAAGCAAACTGTTGCGTTTAATTGTACCTCAGGTACATAAATCAGTTTGTCTTAAAAAATATGTCGCCAACTTTGTTGGTTTTTAAACGTAAACTGATACACATCAGATTAGTCGCAACCTGAAGACGACTTCAGGCTACAGCGTTGATGCATTGGATCTGCACAGTTTGTAAAGATACGACGACAATTCCGTATCAAGACACTTTCTATAAAGAAGGGATGATCTTCGAGCAATGTGACAGTGAAAGTTACACACATCCAATGCACCGCTCGTCCGCCAGTGAAGCGTTCAGGTGACTTTAATCCGTTTAAAGATTGAAGCCGTATTGCCATCATCAATACGTGAATCAAAAACCGAAGCCCATCTATATTAAATAGAGCTCGGTCATAAAAGACTCAAACCACAATGAAATTCATTGCAGATTTGAGCCATTGATCCGTGATGTGTGATGTTCGCTACGTGTATAGCGATTTTTTGCTGTGTATCACTATAAGGTGTTACACCCATGAAACGTATGTTGATTAATGCAACACATGCCGAAGAAATTCGCGTTGCACTTGTCACTGGTCAGCGTCTTTACGATTTTGATTTAGAAAATCGTACCCGTGAACAAAAAAAATCCAATATCTACAAAGGTCACGTGACTCGCGTTGAACCTTCTTTAGAAGCTGTATTCGTTGAATACGGTGCAGGTCGCCAAGGCTTCCTGTCAATGCGTGAAATCGCAAATTCATATTACAAAGCCGACCCTCGCCAAACTTCAAATATCCGTGAACTGATCACTGAAGGCACCGAACTTCTGGTTCAGGTGGAAAAAGAAGAGCGTGGCAATAAAGGCGCTGCCCTGTCTACTTTTATCTCACTTGCTGGCCGTTATTTGGTCTTGATGCCAAACAACCCTAAAGGTGGTGGTATCAGCCGTCAGATTTCTGGTTCAGTGCGTGAAGAACTGAAAGAAATGCTGGCAACACTGAACGTGCCACGTGGTATGAGTGTGATTGTGCGTACTGCCGGGATCGGTCGTTCACAAGAAGAATTGCAACTCGACTTACAGCACTTGTTAGACCTTTGGGCACAAATCCAGAGCACTGCAAGTTCAGGTCCATCGCCAATGTTGGTACATCAGGAAGCGGGCGTAGTGACACGTGCCATTCGTGACTACCTGCGTGATGATGTTGCTGAAATCCTGATTGACTCAGAACAAGCTTATAACGAAGCTTATAACTTCGTAAAAGCGGTAATGCCACGTCAGTTAGAAAAACTGAAAACTTATACCTTAAATGAACCTTTATTTGCGCATTTCGCGATTGAAAGTCAAATTCAAACTGCTTATGAACGTGAAGTAAAACTTCCTTCGGGCGGTTCGATCGTAATCGATCAAACTGAAGCTTTAGTGTCAATTGACATTAACTCGGCAAAATCGACTCGCGGTAGCGACGTTGAAGACACCGCGTTAAATACCAATATTGAAGCGGCAGAAGAAATCGCGCGTCAATTACGTTTACGTGATATCGGTGGTCTGGTGGTGATCGACTTCATCGACATGACTAAAGACCGCAACCAGCGTATGGTGGAAGCGAAGCTGCGTGAAGCGACGCAAAGTGACCGTGCCCGTATCCAGTTCGGTCAATTGTCACGTTTTGGTTTGATGGAAATGAGCCGTCAACGTCTGCGTCCTTCTCTTGAAGAAGCGACTGGCTACGTTTGCCCACGCTGCCATGGTACCGGCATGGTTCGTGATCTTCGTTCTTTATCACTTTCGATTATGCGTAAAGTGGAAGAGATCGCGCTACGTGAACGTCATGGTGAAGTTCAAGTCGAAGTTCCAGTCGAAATTGCTGCCTTCTTATTGAATGAAAAACGTCACACCTTGGTCTATTTAGAACAGACTTCAAATGTACGTGTGACTGTGTTGCCGCATCCGCATCTGGAAACACCGCATTATGAAATTACTTATAATGCCGAAGGCTTTGCACCAACCAGCTATGAACGTACTGAAGCTACGCGTTCAAGTGAAAAAGAGTTGGGCTATGAGTCATCTGAATGGCATTTAGAAGAAGAACAACATACGCATGCTGCTGCACCAGCGCCTGCTCAACAGCAAAACAACGGCAGAAACAATAAACGCCGTAACCAGCAAAACCAAAATGTACAGCAAGCACCTGTTGCACAACAAGCTCCTGCCCAAGCACAAGTTGCTGCTCCTGCATCTAGCCCATGTGCCTGGTTAGAAAACCTGTTTGTTCAAAAACAGGCTGCGACTGTTGATCAATCGCGTACTGCCAACAATGCAGCTGCAGCAATTGAACAAATGATCAATGGTGGTGCGGTGAGCCGTGGTCAGTTCGGTCAATTGTCTGCACCGGTGGCACAACCTGCTCCACAGCAAGTGTCTCAACCGGTTGCTCCGGCAAGCAGCAATGCCTATCTGGCACCATCGACTGTAGCGCAAAAACAGGAACGTGATGCTGAAAAACCGGCAGAGCGTGATGAAAGAGCGCCGCGTCATAACAATAAAAAACCACGCAATCCGAAGCACAAAGAACCGCGTGAGCAGGTTCAGTCCGAAGCTTCCGCTCCTCAGCAACATCAGGTGCATGAAGAAGTGGTTCAGGTATCTCGTCAAGAGCAACGTCATGAAGCACGTGAAAACAAGCGTAATTCTCGCCGTCAGCATCACAACGAGCCATCTCAGCAAAATGATGTTCAAAACAATGAACAACAGCCACAACAGGCAATGCCACGTCGTGACCGCCGTAACCAGCCACGTCAGGAACGTCCAAATCGCCACCGCGATCCAAGCGTGCTGAATGAGCAGGCTCAACAAGCAGCACCTGCAGTCGTTGAAGTTCCAGCAGTCAATGACAAGCAGCTTCGTGTTGAATTGGTCGATGCGCCACGTCAAGACGTGATGCCGACTGCTATGGTGGTGAATATTGACCAGGCGAAAAGCGAAATCGTGGCATTGAATGACAATGCTGCAGTTGTAACGCCAGCGGTTGAAGTTACTGCACCGGCAGATGCGCCAGTTGAAGAAGCCGCTGCTGAAAATGTAGTAGAAGCTGCACTGACAGCACCTGCTGAAGAAGTTGTGACAGCGGAAGAATCAAGTGCTGAAAAACCTCGTGCCAGCAACGATCCGCGTCAGCGTCGTCGTCAGCAACGTGAAGGACAGCCTCAACAGGCTACAGTTCAAAAGTTGACTCCGTCACAAGTACCAACTTTGGGTCAGTTCACTATTGGTAGCCTGATTCGCCATGTTTATGGTGAAGACTGCTCCGTGCTCATTGAACAGTTTGGTTTATTGCCAACCTTCAACCGTGCTCTAGAGAAGTTCACAAAAGAGTACAACGCGAGTCTGGTGGCTGCAGCATCGCCTGTCGCAGAGAAAAAACCGGTCACCCGTGATGTTCAAGTGACGGTAGCTAAGGTTGAAGCAGAGCCTGCTCCAGTTCTGGATCTAACTCCACCAAAACCGGTGTCGGACAAACGTGTCGCAAACGATCCACGTGAGCGTCGCCGTCTGGCTAAACAGGCTGCAGAACAGGCCCTGCAACAAGCCAAGCAACAGGCTAAAGTAGAAACAGCTCCGGCAGTTGAAACTGTACCAGAAGCACCTGTAGCAACAGAAGCACAAGCAGAGTCTGCTGAAGCAGCAGCAACTGAAACTCCAGTAGCCACTGAAATCGCTATTGAAGAAACCGTAAATGCTCAGCCAGCTGAACAAGCAACTGAAACTACGGCACCAGTAGATACAGCTCCTACAGAAGCGGCTCCAGTGACTGAAGCTCAACCTGAAGATGCTGCGCCAGTTGAAGCAAATGCTGAATCAGAAGCTCCTGTTACAGAAGCCCAGGATCAGGCCGAAGTAACAACAGAAGACACTGAAGCCAGCGAAGCTGAAAAAGCAGAGAAACAGGCTGCCCGTCCACGTCGTCCACGTGGTCGTCCACCGAAAAAAGCCAATACTGCAACTGAATCATAATTTGCTCAATTGCAGTCATCTAAAAAAACCTAGTCATTTCGATGACTAGGTTTTTTTTTGCTAGATTTAGTCAGAATAGGTTGATTGCACTAGTGTTTTAACGCTAAAAGATGGATAGCTCGTCTACTGTATATAAATTGAACGTATCGGATACGAAAAATAAATAGGATTCTCATGACCCAAATGAAACCACACGATCTGATTGGGATTGCAGATGTCGCTGCCAAAATCCCGGCTTTCTTGACCAAAGTGCCCAATTTGCTCACTGGTCTAAGACAGGCATATTTACGTACTCCGAACACACCGGCCGGCTTGGGTCTGGCTTTTGAAAAAGCGACCAAGCGTAACCCCGAAGGTATCGCCTTGCGTTTTGAAGAGCAAAGCTATAGCTATGCTGCTCTCAATGCCTGGGCCAACCAGATTGCCCATTTCTATCTATCCTTGGGCGCCAAGAAAGGTGATGTCGTTGCCGTGATGGTCGAGAACCGCCCTGAGCTGATTGCCAGTGTAATTGGTCTGGCCAAACTCGGTGTGACCACCGCTCTGGTGAATACCTCTCAAGTCGGCAAAGTGCTGACGCACAGTATCAATCTGGTCAAACCGATTGCTCTGATTGTGGGTGAAGAGTGCCGTCATGCAGTCAACGAGATTCGTAATGACCTGAATATTAGCAGTGACCACTTGCACTGGTTTGCAGATCAGAATACTCAAGCCGATCCGGGTCAGGCGCCTGAAGGCTTTATCAACCTGGCTGAAAAAACCGATCTTGCTCCCAAATTCAATCCATCAACCACCCATTCGGTGCAGGGCAAAGACGGACTGTTCTATATTTACACCTCGGGCACCACGGGTCTACCTAAAGCGGTGATCTTTACCAATGGTCGCTGGACGCTGGCTTATGGCACCTATGGGCATGTGCTGAATCTCAATAAAGATGATGTGATGTACTGTACCCTGCCACTTTATCATGCCACAGGCATGGTGGTGTGCTGGTGCGGTGTCATTGCGGGTAGCAGCACCCTGGCTATTCGCCGTAAATTTTCGACCTCTTCTTTCTGGAAGGATGTGCAAAAATTTGATGCCTCTGCGATTGGTTATGTCGGTGAGCTGTGCCGCTATTTGATGGATGCTCCCTCATCTGAACTGGAAAAAGGCCATCGCGTAACCAAAATGATTGGGAATGGCATGCGCCCGAATATCTGGGACAAATTTAAATCCCGTTTTGGCATTCAGGAAGTGCTAGAACTGTATGCCTCTAGTGAAGGCAATGTCGGTTTTAGCAATATTTTCAATTTTGACAATACCGTCGGTTTCTCACCCACACCGTATGCGATTATTGCCTTTGATAAAGATAAAAATGAGCCGGTACGGGACGCTAAAGGCCATTGCAAACGGGTGAAAAAAGGTGAAACTGGTTTATTAATTGGTAAAATCACCCGTCGCTCACCTTTTGATGGCTATACCGATCCGGAAAAAAACAAGTCAGTGATCATGCAGGGTGTATTTACCCAAGGTGATGCTTACTTCAATACCGGGGATCTGGTGCGCAATATCGGCTTCCGTCATGCGCAGTTTGTTGATCGTTTAGGCGAGACTTTCCGCTGGAAAGGGGAAAATGTTTCTACAACTGAAGTGGAAAACATGCTGACCGAGTATGACAAAATCGTTGAAGCGGTGGTGTATGGCGTAGAAATTCCCAATACCAATGGTCGTGCCGGTATGGCCGCGATTACCCTGCAACCCGATGTAAAATTGGATGATGCAGATTTAGCAGCCATGGCCGCTTGCTTTAAAAAATGCTTGCCGGCTTATGCGGTACCGGTATTTTTACGTATACAACAGCAGATTGAAACTACAGGTACCTTTAAATACCAGAAAAATAAATTGAAAGAGCAAGCATTTGATCCGAGTAAAACCGATGAACGCCTGCTGGTGTTATTGCCAGGTGCAACGGCATATTCGGAGCTCACCGCAGAGATTTTTGCCAATATTCAGGCCTATCAATATCGCTTCTAAGTACTGAAGTTGCCTATTTTTTGTTTAGATAAAGCATAATTGTTGTATTTATAATCAAACATGGGCAACTTTGTTATTTTTTGCTTGCGCTGAAATGAGATCTTGCTACAATACGCTCCATCAAACAAAGTGGTGCTTTAAGCTATTTAGCTTGACTTGCACTGCACATTCAAACCTGGTTTGAATGATGGTTCAGGGTCGTTAGCTCAGCTGGTAGAGCAGCGGACTTTTAATCCGTTGGTCCCGCGTTCGAATCGCGGACGACCCACCACTTATTTGATATCCCTTGATGGGTCGTTAGCTCAGCTGGTAGAGCAGCGGACTTTTAATCCGTTGGTCCCGCGTTCGAATCGCGGACGACCCACCATCTTCCGAAAGGATCACGTAAAAGTACACCACACTCTTGCGTCATAAAAATGGTCATCATCATTTTTATTCCTCAGGGTCGTTAGCTCAGCTGGTAGAGCAGCGGACTTTTAATCCGTTGGTCCCGCGTTCGAATCGCGGACGACCCACCATTCTTTTCTTAGAATGTCTCCCTGATTTCCCTTATTATATTTTAATTAAATTGCGATGTTTTGGTCGTGTATTTCTGCGTCTAGATCTTATGCTCACGCCTTTCCACAACTCGCCTTTATTGTCTAATCTAAACAGTATTTGAATTAAGCTTTCGATCAGATCAGCCGATTTTTATCGGGTATTATTCTTGAATATGAAAGGACGTGTCTTTGACCAGTTCATAGGCTTTCGAAGGTGCCGGATAGCCGCGATCAAACAATTCCCGGTTGGTTTTTTCTTTTTCACTATAGATTTTTTCCAGATTCATGACTAAGTGATTTGAATCTTTAATCTTATAGTAAAAGCTCGCCCCTTCTTTACGATTCACTACTATATCGGTACGCTCAGGATTGATAAACCAGCGGTCTTTACGGTAGGTAATATTATGAGCCGTGCTGCTTTTGGTATTATCAATAAATACTTTGCCATACTGTAAAATACTGCGATGCACCGTACCGTCCGGCATTAGAGTCAAAATAAATTCTGCCTTACCTTCAGTACAAGGCGCAAAGCGGCCATCACAGTCGATTTCAGTATGATAGCGACCTATAAACACCTTGGCATCCTCTGGTACAGTTGCCGGGTTTAAATCTGCTTCTACCGGAACAGTCGCCTGCCCTGCGACCTGAGTTAAGGATTTGGCGCTGACAGTCACCACATCGGCCTTCGTATTGGCAGCGGAAATTTTAACGCCCTCTTCTGAGGTCGCCTGACCTTCCTGTTCAGGTTTGACCTGCTGCTGATCACAAGCCTGCAAAATCACCATACTCCCCAACACCAGGCTACATTTAAAAAAACTGCTTAATGTACAACGTGATACATCCAATTTCATTTTTAACAAACCTAAATAGGAAACATGGCGAGCAAAAAGCACCCAGCAAAGCTGATGAACTTTACACAAGAGTTCAATAGAATTTTCACTATGTTAGTAGCTCTTAGATCTGGTTTTAATCTTTATTAACATTACTTAACGATTTTATTTGTAATCAGCACTTTAAAAAGTTTAAGTAAACTCCATTTCTTTAAGTATGGATCCATTTTAGGATTCAAACTTATTTTTAATCAGGAGATTTTAATGGCCAATGTTGGTTTATATCGCTCTAACCGCTCAAACATGATTGCAGGTGTAATGGGTGGTATTGCTGAACGTTTTGGTTGGAACGCAAATTTATTACGTCTGATTTTTGTGGTGATTTCAATCATGAGTGCCGCATTCCCGGGTATTTTGGTCTATCTGGTGTTGTGGTTAATCATGCCGAAAAAACAGTACAGAATTGATCATGACAGCGTTCATCAACCTCAGGGCTATCAAAATCCTGTGCGTACAGTGAATCAGGATAAACGCTATTAAGCTGTACAGTCATTTTTAACAAGCGTTCTTAACCAGTTTCATCGCAGAGCTTCCTCTTTCACCCCGGTTAAATGGGATGAAATTTTGATGCCACGGTAATTTCCCCAAGTTATCGTGGCTTTTTTTTGCCTATATTTTTTATTATTTCTTTGCTGTATTACAGCTTTTCACTTTCTTTCTCAGTTGAATTCACGATAAGTTCAAGATTCCAATTTTTGAAATGGATTTCACATGACTCAGGCAGAATGGATGATGCTGTGGCTCTGTGCCGTCGCAGCCCTGCTGCATGGTTTAAGCGGCTTTGGCTTTCCTATGATGAGTACGGCTGTTCTGTCCAGCGCATATCCGCTTAGCATCGCGGTTACCCTTGTCATTCTGCCCTGTCTGCTGCTGAATCTGATCATGCTGAATGCTGACCCTGCGCATAGCCTGTTGAATAGTATTGGCTATTATATAAAACGTTATTGGCCATTAATGCTTAGTAGCCTGGTCGGCAGTGTACTCGGGGTCAAGCTATTACTTTGGCTAAATGAGGCTTATTTAAAACTGTTATTGGGTCTGGTAATTATATTTTATGTCTTGGACCAGTTACGGGCACGCCCCTTACAAGTTAGTCCGCATATTTCCAGCATGCTCTGTTTTGGTTTACTGGCCGGCATTATTGGAGGTGCGACCAATGCTATGGCACCTTTTCTAATGATGTATCTGATGAGCTGCCAGCTCTCAAAGACAGATATTGTCATTATCAGTAATCTCAATTTCATTGCCGGTAAACTGATCCAGCTGATTTTACTATTTCCAATTCTGATCACACTGGAAACCCATCAACAGCATATTCTGATCGGGATCAGCTTATTCGCCCTTGCTGGTGTCTGGATTGGAGGCAAAATACGCCATCGTTTATCTCAGCAACACTTCAAATGGATTGTCTTGGCTTTACTTTTCGGCTTGGGCCTGTATGCCTTCTGGCAAAGTACTGGATTATTGCAACAATCTGGTTATAGTATCTTTAAATAGGATATTTTTTAAACAAATCAAAATTACAAATTCAAAGCTGGCATATAAAAATGACGTAAATAAACACCTTGCAAGGAGAGCATATGACTCAGACCAACCTAGCTACCCCGACCAATGCTATGCCCAAAGGACTGCTGAAAGGCTGGATCCTTATTCTTGTCGCAGCCATCGTAGCCTATGGCTTATATCTTTACCTGCCCTATGACCAGAATGCCAATAAAGGACTGGCACTTTTAGCCTTTATCGGTATTTTATGGCTGACTGAAGCCATTCATATCACGATTACAGCTTTACTCGTCCCTGTGATGGCAGTATTACTGGCCATGCCAATGGCCTCTGGTGAAGAACTGGTTCCGATTACCACGCAAGCCGCTTTGGCCACTTTTGCCGATCCTGTCATTTTCCTGTTTTTTGGTGGTTTTGCGCTAGCAACGGCGTTGCATATCCAGAAACTGGACCGGAAAATTGCCATGTGGATCATCTCCATGTCCAGAGGGCATCTGGGTATTTCTGTACTAGCGATTTTTGTGGTGACAGCGCTTCTGTCCATGTGGATTTCCAATACGGCGACTGCTGCCATGATGCTGCCTTTGGCTCTGGGTTTGCTTTCACATCTGGATGTCAGCAAGGATCGTAAAACTTTTGTCTTTATCCTGCTCGGCATTGCCTATTCAGCCAGTATTGGCGGACTGGGCACCATGGTCGGTTCACCTCCGAATGCCATTGCCGCCAAGGCACTTGGCTATGATTTTGCCGACTGGATGAAAATCGGCTTGCCGATGATGTTCATTATTCTTCCCGCCATGCTGGTCAGTTTATATCTGGTACTACGTCCAAAACTAAATCATAAAGTACAATTTGTGACCGAAGATATTCCTTGGACCAGAACCCGTATAGCCACCATGATCCTCTTTCTTTGTACTGCAATTGCCTGGATTTTCAGTAAAAAATTCACTGAAATTTTTGGTATTTCCCAGCCGGATACCTGGATTGCAATTTCGGCTGCCTGTATGGTTGTGATTCTGGGTACCGCAAGCTGGAAACAGATTGCAGAAAATACTGATTGGGGGGTGTTATATCTATTTGGTGGTGGTCTGACCTTGAGTGCCATTCTAAAGGATTCAGGCAGTTCGCTGGTACTGGGTCAAACTCTGGCCAATGCCTTTGGTGATACCTCCCCGCTGATGATTATTTTTGTAGTCGCTACTTTTATTATCTTCCTGACTGAATTTACCAGTAATACCGCTTCGGCTGCCCTGCTAGTACCAGTATTTGCCGCAATTGCGGATCAGATGGGAATGCCCAAAGAAATTCTGGTGATTGTCATTGGCATTGGCGCCTCGTGTGCCTTTATGCTGCCGGTAGCGACTCCGCCAAATGCGATTGTCTTTGGAACCGGTCATATCCAGCAAAGCGAAATGATGAAAGTCGGTTTTGTACTGAATATCATGTGTATCTTTATTATTTCACTGTTTATTTACTGGTTCTTTATTTAATCATTAAAGTTTTTAAGCATTACACCACCCACAAAGCACACTCCGGTGTGCTTTGTCGTATTATTCGCCTATATTTTGAATTTTCTCCTCATCAAAAATTTGTATGCTTTTAAAAATGATAAAGATAAAGTCCCTATATTAAAAACAGCAAAAAGTGGCAAACACATAGTAGACAGGATGTTTCACTTAATCTCTCAACCGATCCAGAATTCCCCTTGGAAAATGACATTTAAACTCGCGCTTGCACCTCTGATCATAGCTGTAATTTTATTCCCTTATGCGCTATTTCATGAAGCCAGCTCTGGGATTTTCTCCATTTTCAAGAGCCTGTTTTCAGCGCTTTTTATTAGCTTTTTTGTCTGCCTGACTTACTGGATGATGGTCTTCCCTTTCCTATTAGTGACTCACCTGCTGCTACGCCATTATCAGCTGTTTAATATCCTCACGATTTTACTAAGCTGCATACTGGGAACCCTGATTCTGGCCTACATCTCGCATCCTCCAAGCGAAGCTTTGAGTACTCATTTTTTGTTTCTGCTGTATTTTTCCCTGACGATGGCACTGTTTTACAGTTTTCTCAGCTGGCAAGCCGACCAGACCTGATCAGGCATGGTCGCTTATATTCCATTTTAATCCGGTTTTAAGCTTTCATTTTAAAATGATTCAGTTCCTGATTCAGTGCGGCAATCATGTCTGCCCGACTGATAATTCCCACCAATTTCTGCTCGCTCACCACCGGAATATAGTTGAAGGAACGCTCGACAAAATACGGAACCAGATCCTGAATCGGCTGTAAAGGCTGTACCGTAATCACCTTACGGGTCATGATATGTTTGACCTGATGCTCCCAGCTGCTACGGACATCGGCAGCGCGTTTGAACCATTCCACCACCTGATACATTGCCAGTGTACCGACCAGTTGTTCATCGGCATTAACGACGGGCAGGCTCATCAGGTTCATCTGCTTGAATTTGTCCAGTGCGTGCTGGATATCATCATTTTCATGCAACGTTGCCACATCCTTCGTCATAATATCCTGGCAGCTAAATTCATGCACTGCACGCGCATTGGCGCGGTTTTGTGCCTCCAGAATAATTTTTTGCAGGTCATATTCACTGATATCCAGCAACTCGGTGCGCTGATCCAGCACTTCCTGAATATCCTGTGGTTGAATCGTGACTTTCTGGGTCGGCGTCGGATCCTTGGAACGAGTATTTAGTTGAGCTTGCTGCGGATAATCCTTGCCAATCATCCGGTTAAAGACAATGGCAATTACCATCAGTAAAATTGAATTGAGTAGTACCGGATAAAATACAAAGGCATAACCCAGTTCATGCACCGGCTGGCCACCCAGCACTGCAGTAATCGCTACGGCGCCACTCGGTGGATGCAGGGAATCCGTGGTCATCATCAGGACGATCGCCAAGGCCACGGCTACACTAAAAGCCTCAGTCGGACTAGCTATGAATAAAGCGCAACTCACGCCAATCACGGCAGCAATGGTATTTCCGACCAGAATATTCCAGGGCTGTGCTAGAGGACTGGCCGGCACAGCAAACAGCAATACCGAAGATGCACCCATCGGGGCAATATACCAGGCTTCAAAATCCCCCAGAATCCATAAACTCAACAAGGACGAAACCACCAAACCCAATAGTGCGCCAGCTCCACAGAGCAACCGGTCTTTGAGTGGAAGGACTTTGAAATTCGGTTTTAAGGTATTGAGCCAGTCGAGATGGGAGTGAAACACAGTGCGCCTGATCTTATTGTTCATAGATTTTGGGCATTATAGAGCCAAGCCAGATGAAAGGCATCTGTGTTTTACATCTTTTCATCATGAGTCGATCGAAGCTTTTTAAAACCATAATAATCTCGCTCAGCTTGAAAATACTGATCCTGTTTTTTTTGCAGAACAACCGCTCCCCTATCAATCGCCATTGAAATGGAAAAACCCTTTGTAACCATTTTGCTTAGTATATTTCCAGAACATTTTTATTGTGGCCTGCCTATTCATTCAGGTTTGATCAGGGGCTGGATTTTTAACAGCTCAACCTGACCATAATAGGTTGAAAATGCCACATCCCCGGCATCGACTCCAGTGCCGATCCGAATAAGATTTTCGACCGGCGCCAGACGGGTCGGATCAAACTGCACCCAGCCACCGTCCAAATACGCTTCAAAAATGGCATGAAAATCGGGTAGAAACTTTTCAATTTCCACATAACCGACCACCATGCGTGCCGGAATTCCCAAGGCACGGCACAGGGCAATACCTAAATGGGCAAAGTCACGGCATACCCCTGCGCGATGCACCAGTACATCTGTGGCAGTGGTGAACTGGTCAGAACTCCCCGACACATAAAAAATATTGTTATAAATCCACTGTTCAATCGCCTTGACACGCGTATAGCCTGGTGTCATCCAGCCAAATGAGCGTTTCGCCATTTCCAGCAATAAATCCGAATTGCAATAACGGCTGGCCAGCAAATAAGGCAATACTTCATCGGGCAGCTCAGGAATAGTCACTTCTTTCAGACCTTGCTGCAGCTCAAGAGAGAGGCCCGGTTGACGAACCACTGTCGCCGTATAATTCAGCTCAAAAGCCTCACAGGGTTCGACCTGTAGCCGAACATGACGGTTTTGATGCTGCGCATCCTGAAATTCATGCCATGTTACGGGCAGATTAAAGCTGAGTTTTTCTTCAAGAATCTTCTGATCGGAATGATGTGCCGCCTGAAGCATAAAAATAAATTCTGTCGGTTGTACGACCTTGTATTTTAAATGGCATTGAATTTGGTAAGTGGTCATGAAGTTCCTTATTTTTAAGCATTATTATATTGCGTGAATATTAAACTAATTTAAGAACGACAATCGTATAAGATCCGTTGAACTTTATGACTCTCCAGTGAACAGGATGCCATATATCTGATTTATTCCTGATTTTCAGATCAGCCTGTATCAACCAGCAAAGCCAAAATCGCAGTAAGCCTCTAAATGACGCGTATCCTTTAAGCCTGTTTTATTTTTTTCAGAAAAGTATCCCTACATTAACCCTTTGCCACTCCCCTGCAAAGTCCTTATAATTGAGCACAATTTTTCTCTAATTTTAAGTGGATGACCATGAGTCGCGCCATATCGCATATTGATACCTTCCAAGGCTTAATTCTTGCCTTACAAACTTACTGGGCGGAGCAAGGCTGCGTCATTTTGCAACCTTATGATATGGAAATGGGTGCAGGGACATTCCACACTGCGACTTTCCTTCGTGCGCTGGGTCCTGAAACCTGGAATGCCGCTTATGTCCAACCATCACGTCGTCCGAAAGATGGCCGTTATGGTGAAAACCCGAACCGTTTGCAACATTATTACCAATTCCAGGTTGTGCTTAAGCCAAACCCGGACAACATCCAGCAGCTTTACCTAGACTCATTAAAAGCGATCGGTATTGATCCTTTAGTTCACGACATTCGTTTCGTAGAAGACAACTGGGAATCTCCAACACTGGGTGCTTGGGGCTTAGGTTGGGAAGTATGGCTCAACGGTATGGAAGTGACTCAGTTCACTTACTTCCAGCAAGTCGGCGGTGTTGAATGCTACCCTGTGACTGGCGAAATCACGTATGGTCTTGAGCGTCTTGCCATGTACTTGCAAGGTGTAGACTCAGTTTACGATTTGGTTTGGACCAAAGGTCAGTTCGGTACGGTGACTTATGGCGATGTGTTCCATCAAAATGAAGTGGAACAATCGACCTATAACTTCGAATATGCCAACGTTGAAAAAATGTTTGAATTGTTCGATTTCTACGAAGCTGAAGCAACACGTTTGATCGAAGCGAAACTTCCACTTCCTGCATATGAGCAAGTCGTGAAAGCATCACACAGCTTCAACTTATTGGATGCGCGTGGCGCAATTTCTGTGACTGAACGTCAGCGTTACATTTTACGTGTACGTACTTTGGCACGTTCTATCGCAACAAGTTATGTAGCAGCACGTGCGGAACTTGGTTTCCCAATGGCTGAACCTGCATTACGTGATGAAGTGTTGGCACAATTAAAAGCGCAAGTTGAAGCAGAAGCGAAAGAAGCAAACAAGGAGAGCAAATAATGTCTAAACATACCGTTTTGTTCGAATTGGGTTGTGAAGAACTTCCACCAAAAAGCCTGAAAAAATTACGTGATGCACTACATGCAGAAACCGTTAAAGGCTTAAAAGATGCTGGCTTAGCGTTTGATTCGATCGAAGCTTATGCAGCACCGCGTCGTCTTGCACTTAAAATCGTCAATGTTGATGCTGCACAAGCAGACACACAAAAACGTTTTGACGGCCCTGCCAAACAGGCAGCCTTTGATGCTGAAGGCAACCCGACGAAAGCACTTGAAGGCTTTATGCGTGGTCAAGGCATCACGGTTGATCAAGTATCAACTTTCCAAGCAGGTAAAGTTGAAAAAGTATGCTATTTAAAAGATGTCAAAGGTCAAAGCCTTGACGTTTTATTGCCACAAATTTTACAAAATGCATTGGATAATCTTCCAATCGCAAAACGTATGCGTTCTGCGGCAAGCCGTACTGAATTCGTACGTCCTGTGAAATGGGTTGTGTTGTTGAAAGACAACGATGTGGTTGATGCAACAATTCAAGACCACAAAGCAGGTAACGTCACTTACGGTCATCGTTTCCATGCACCTGAAGCAATCACTTTAGCGCATGCAGACGAATACTTAGCGAAGTTAAAAGCGGCTTACGTTGTAGCGTCTTTTGAAGAGCGTCAAGCCATCATCGATCAACAAGTCAAAGCACTTGCTGATGAAGTGAATGCCATTGCAATTGTCCCTGCGGATCTTCGTGACGAAGTGACTGCACTCGTTGAATGGCCTGTTGCGCTTCGTGCAAGCTTCGAAGAACGCTTCCTTGCTGTTCCTCAAGAAGCATTGATCACCACGATGCAGGACAACCAGAAGTACTTCTGCTTAGTGAACGCTGACAATAAACTTCAACCTTACTTCATTACTGTGTCAAACATCGAGTCGAAAGACCCGACACAAATTATTGAAGGTAACGAGAAAGTGGTTCGTCCACGTTTGTCAGATGCTGAATTCTTCTTCTTACAAGATCAAAAGCAACCGCTTGCATCTCGTAAAGAGAAACTTGCAAACATGGTATTCCAAGCTGAATTGGGTACGCTTTGGAACAAGTCTGAACGTATTGCGAAATTGGCTGTAGCACTTGCGCCTATTACAGGTGCAAAAGCGGAAGATGCTGAAAAAGCGGCGCTTCTTGCAAAATGTGACTTAACTTCTGAGCTTGTGGGTGAATTCCCTGAACTTCAAGGTATTGCAGGTACTTACTACGCACGTCTTGAAGGTGAAAATGCGGAAGTGGCTGAGTCTTTAGGTGAGCAATACTTACCTAAATTCGCAGGTGACGTTTTACCGAAAACCAAAACTGGTACAACCATTGCTCTTGCGGATCGTTTAGATACGCTCACAGGTATTTTCGGTATTGGTCAAGCGCCTACAGGTTCTAAAGACCCATTTGCACTACGTCGTTCTGCAATTGGTATTTTACGTCTGGTAACTGAAAACGAGCTTGATGTTTCAATTGAAGATTTGATCAAACTTGCACTTGCTGCTTATGGCGATGTATTGAAAGATCACGACAAGACTTTGGCAGATGCTGTTGCATTCCTTGAAGGTCGTTACCGTGCGAAATACGAAGACCAAGGCGTTGCGGTTGATGTGATTCAAGCTGTTCAAGCGCTTTCACCAAAATCTCCGCTTGATTTTGACAAGCGTGTAAATGCAGTCAACCACTTCCGTGCCTTGCCTGAAGCGGCTGCGCTTGCTGCTGCCAACAAGCGTGTTGCGAATATTCTTGCAAAAGAAACTGCTCCTGAAGGCGCTGTGGTTGAAGCAAACTTGGTTGAAGATGCTGAAAAAGCATTGTTCGCTGAACTTGCGAAAATTGCGCCTCAAGTTGAGCCATTATTTGCTGCGAAAGATTACACTGCTGCATTGTCTGTGCTTGCTGCACTTCGTGCGCCAGTCGATGCATTCTTTGACGGTGTAATGGTGATGGCAGATGATGCTGACCTGAAAGCAAACCGTTTACGTATGCTTGCTCAACTTCGTGATTTGTTCACAAAAGTGGCTGATATTTCAGTGTTACAGCACTAATAATTTAAAGTAAAAAAGACCGCAAATGCGGTCTTTTTTTACACTAAAAATTATAAATATATGATATAAATAATTGTATTTTTAATAAAAAATCAAAATGATAGACAATAATTTTACAGAAAATATTGAGAGAGACCCCAAAAGACTATCTGATGGAAAAGTAATTTATCCTTGTCTCCTAGAGCCCGGTATTCATAAGATATCTTTGGAAAGTTTGGAAAAAATGGTTCTCAGCCCATTTGAAGAAAAAAGAACACGTTCACATCTATGTAATCGCTTAAGAGTATTAATCCAAGACCTAAAAGCATATCGTGTAGAAATGATCATTTGGATTGATGGCTCAATGTGTTCAAAAAAACCTCATCCTAGCGACATTGATATAGTTTTATTTCTGAATCAAGAAGATCTTAATAAATTATCTGCCGAAAAATATAATGATTTACTCTCACTCCTAGTAAATCGTAATACAATTCGCGCTCGATATGGGTGTGATCTTTATTTTAATTACATGAGCGATGAGGATAAATATCACTATTGGCGTAGTCGTTTTAGTTTCAATCAATTATATGAAGCTAAAGGTTTCATTCAAATTCGAGTAAATCCAAATGAACATCACTACTCTTGAAGAACAAATACATTTAGCTGAAAAAATAATAAAAAAAGATAGTGAAACCTTAGATAAAAATGATCGCTTTAAAGTCGCATCTATCGATTCTTTTAAAGAACATTTAGATAGCCTTAGAAAGCAACTTTATGATCTGCAACTTCGCAGAGAAAAAGAAATTTTAGAAGTTCGCTTCGTAGGTGATAAAGCTCATAATGGCTCACTCCCTTTAATGCTACATGCAGCCTTATCAAAAGGTTTAGCTGAAAGTTTAATTACACTTTCTACGAAGATAAAAACCCCTAAAAAACATGCTGATTTTGTTAACCAGTCCGAGTTAGATCTTCGCTTAGCAAATATTGTATCGGGTTCAACCAAATTTATTATTAGCTTAGATATTCAGCCCGACTTGTTCGGATGGAGTCTATCTCAAAATACTCTCACTTATTGGTTCTCATTTTTTCAAGCATTAGAAAACCCTGAAAATAATCAGGAGATTTTCTCAATGATGGGGAATAAAGGGATAAAAAGTATCAAGTCCATGCTATCAGCTTTAAAAAGTAATAATTTAGACTTTGAACTAAATTGGGATTCTCATCATAACAAAAATCATTACTGGGTAGGAAATTCACAAAAAATCGAAGCTGCATTAAACTTTTTGAATGATTTGGAAATTAAAGAACCATTGATATGCGAAATCTCTGGAGCCATACAAACACTAGATATATCTGGAAAAATAACTATCGTTGACGAAGACAAAAAAAGTTACCGTATACGTTTAGAGAAATCTTTACTTCCTGAAATTGAAAAACTACATATTAAGCAGTTTGTTAGTTTAAAAGTAATGAAGCACATTAGTACTCACCCAACATTTGAAAAAATTGTTGAGAGCTATGAATTTATTGAGATTCTTTAGAGAAAAATTTCAACTATAAACACCGTATTAAATGACCTAAATCCATCATTCTAAAATCGTGAATACTATGGTCATCCTTTTCACAATTCCCTATACTCATCTCAACAACACTCAACAAGAAAGAATCATATGAAATTTAAAGCTCTTATTTTGACGGGTCTTGCGAGTATTGCCCTTTCAGCCTGTACCTCTGCACCAAAAATCCCACAGCTTCAGGTTGGCGTCTTACAGGAAGTCCAAAACCTCGAAGTGGTTCCAGCTACGACCAACAACAAGGCCAAACTGACCAAATTCCTCGATAAATGCGTGATTGAATTCACCGGTGATATTGGCAATAACCGTGTCATTGAACAATGGTCATTTAAAGGCATGACTCTAATCGATGCCGGCTCAGCGACTTTCCAGCGCGACGGTACTAGCACTGCACAAAAATTTGACCTGCACGATGCAGGGGTACAGAAGAACTTTGTCAGCTTACGCGAACATTTCGCCAAAGATGCCCTGACACAATGTGATTAAAAAGATCGCCTTGTTTCTAGTCTAAGAACAGGGCTTTTATTTTGCTAAAAATCAATTCGACACTTGGGCTAATTTCTACTGCCCTTTCTTTAAAAATTACAATATTTCGGCACAGATCAACCTGAAAGCTCTGCACTCTTCACAGGATATTCATTGTTTTTGACCAATTATCCGTTACACTGAAAAACAAACTCAGACCGCACTTAGACGAATTCGAGGTCGATCCATAATGAATATCAAAACCCCAATTATTTTAACGACAGCTTTGATGCTTTCTGTTCCAGCATTTGCACAAACCACGACTCAGTCTGCTAAACCGGTTAAGCCTTATGGTGAAAATCCGAACCTGCTGCATGTCTTTGCTTATAAAGCACAGGAAGGCGTGATTAATACTGCCGAGAAAGTCGGTGAAGCAACGGAAAAAGGCATTGCCAAAATCAAGCCGGGGGTAGACCGGGCCTGGAGCAATACCAAATCTGCAACCTCTGATACACTGCAAAAAGTAGATCAGGGTGCAACTCAGGCAGCCCAACAAACCGGTCAGAAAATCCAGCAGACCAAAGAAGTCTGGCGTGGCAATTCACAGCAGGCACCTATCGTGCAGCAGCCTCTGAGTCAGTCGAGTGCGACACAAACTCCAGGCACGACGCAATCTCAACCCCAGTCCAGCTCAGCTACCAGTTATGCGGTAACCGATTTATAAAAAAAGCCCGTGATGGGCTTTTTTAATTTTTAGAAAATAAAACTATTACCTTGTATCGACGCGATCTATGAATTGACCTGTCGAATCGGCTGACCCTGTTTAAATGCTGCTACATTTTCCACCATCTGATCCACAATCCGTTGTCGTGCATCAACACTGCCCCACGCATTATGCGGTGTCACAATCAGGTTGGGAATCGTTGAATCAAGTAACACATTGCCCTGTTTCGGCGGCTCTACCGTTAAAACATCGGTCGCAGCACCAGCAATCTTGCCTGCACGCAGAGCCTCAGCCAATGCCGCTTCATCAACAATCCCGCCACGCGCACAATTAATTAAAAATGCACTGCTTTTCATTGTCTCCAGTTCAGCATGACTGATTAAATGTCGGGTATCTTCAGTGAGTGGACAATGCAAAGTTAAAAAATCGACTTGAGCAAGCAGCTCGCTAAATGGGATACGGGATGCATCCGCCGGACGATTTGGCAGCGCGGCAATAAGCACTTTCATGCCAAAGGCTTCGGCCAGTTTCGCCACCGCATGGCCCAGTTCGCCATAACCGACAATGCCCAATGTTTTTCCGGCCAGCTCGACAATCGGCGCATCCAGCAAACAGAACTGGCTGGCTTTTTGCCATTCGCCTTGTTGTAACGCACGTTGATAAGACAGGAATGAAGTCGCCAGATTGAGCATCAACATGATGGTATGCTGCGCGACTGCCGAAGTGCCATAAGCCTGACAGTTACACACGACGATCCCTTGCGCTTTGGCCGCCTCAAGGTCGACATTATTGGTGCCGGTTGCAGAGATTAAAATGAGTTTGAGTTGAGGGCATTGCTGAATCGTAGCTGCATCGATCATCACCTTATTCGTAATGATAACATCGACATCAGCTACACGGGATGCAATCTCGGCAGCCGAGGTCGCCGGATACAAAACCAGTGGATCAAATGCGGCATGCAGTGCCTGAAAGTCTAAATCCTGCTGGTCTAAAGAAGCATAGTCTAAATAAACGGCTTTCATGGCTTTTCCCTCAATCCTGTTTGACAATTTATGTCTGTCATTTAAAACAAGTCATTGAGTCTTTTCAACCCGTTTCCAGCCTGATGCAATTAATCCAGCGGTTTATCCATATGATTACGTAGTGACTTGCGGATACGATACACCACATACACGGACAGAATAATCATAAAGATGATGGACGCACTGACCATGATCACTGCAGGATGCACAGTTTCTGCATGTGCCAGATTAGGTAGAATCAAACCGAAGATAAAACATACTTGCATCATCCGAGTCGCTTGCATCATAGAGATCCCCTTCTTCGTTTCAACCATCGGGAACGATATAATTGGTTTATTATTTATACCGCTTATCTCTATATTATGCCAAGCTCATCACAAGTCAAGTAATTGTTTTTTATAAAAATTTTATTTAATTTATCTCGCTGTGCGTCACAAACTGCGTATTTTTGTCACTATCGTTGATAAAAGCAGCAGCACCATACTCATTGGTACTCAGATTCAGCTGCTTATAGCTAAACATATAAAAATCGCTATAACGCTTCATTAAAATCGGGTGCATACCCAGACTGAGCTCATCCTGTTCCTTGATCAGTTTCATGATATGCCGGTCGTTCATCACCACCAGATAACGTTCATCATTCAGGTTAATGCTCAATAAGCCATTACCTTTGGCATAAATCGGAATCAGGAATTTATGGTTCAGGGCAATTGCGCCTTCTGCATAACTTTCGATTTTATGGCTGATGACATTAAATACCAGACCATGCCCATACTGGTCCAACAGCAACTGACGATTTTCCTGCGGCAAATTCACATGAATGCCCAGTTTGAGCAGGTCATGCTGATCAACCTGTTTATTGCGTAACAGTTCCCGCAAAATCACCTGTTTCTGGCTGGCATCAAAAAACTGGTTATCCAGTTGCAGATCGTTATTTTTCAGAATGTGCCCCAAAGCCATGCGGTGTCGTGGCAAGACATTTTCAATCACCTTACGATAATAGAACTTGCTGTTTTTCTTGACCCGACGCATTTTCTGGTAGAAATAACTCGGCTCATAGTCATGTACCAAAAAGTCATAGAGCAATTCGGAACTGGCCAAAACTGCGATCGCATCATGGCCGGTAAAAGGCAAATGCAGCACATGATGATGTGGGATTAGTGCCTCTAATTTCAGATAATGGGCACGATCTTCGGCACAGTAGGGATCATACACAATAATATATTCACAGGCGTTGTCGATATCTTCGGCCGCAACCCGCATATTGGCATTCAGCTCTGGCTGATAGAACATGTTATAGCGGGCATCATGTACATCTTCCGGATCAATCGAATATTGCGGCACCATCGCCACCACCCGTTGCACGCCCAAGGCACGGGAATATTTGATCGCGGCATAGCCACCCATCGAACCGCCATACGCAATACGCTGCTGAAACGGCGCAATCAGATCTGCGATGGCTTGCAACATGTTCCACATGGAACCTTGCGGAAACCAGGATTTATGCTTGGGCATAATACCAAGCACATTAAACTCGAATTTCGCCAGTGACTTTTCTGCATTGATGTTGAGGCCCTTGGCACGGGTAATCAAATCGCCAAATGAAAAAATCAGTTCTGAAGAAGAGCCCGGCATAAAAATCGCGCGTATATGTTCATCTTCAAAAACAATCTGCTTGTCCATAACTTTCCCGTGCTGGTAAATCGAACCCTTCCACAACAATTCAGTCAATGAACGCTGTCAAAAAAGTGAATATGCTATTTTATATCGATCAAAAAGATTAAAAAGCGCAAAATATGACACAATCATTACATCCTGCAGCAAAACGGGGTTTTAGTGCGTCGGCTGAGCTCTATCAGCAAGTGCGTCCCGACTATCCGGCAGAAATCAGCCAATGGCTGAGTGAAACGCTGGCTTTGCCTGTAGATGCGCATCTTCTGGATTTGGGCAGCGGCACCGGCAAGTTTATCCCCTATTTACGCCCGCTCAGTAAGCACATTATCGCAATTGATCCTGTCCCGGAAATGCTGGCTCAATTAAAACAGGCGCATCCGGACATTCATGCAATTGAAGGCGTTAGCCATCAACTTCCCCTGCCTGATCATAGCCTGAATGCGGTATTTTGTGCACAGTCATTTCACTGGTTTGCCGATTCTGCTACCTTACAAGAATTAGATCGGGTACTCAAACCGCAGGGTTATCTGGTGTTAATTTGGAATCAGCGCGATACTCGGATCAACTGGGTTCAGGCCTTGGCCGATTGTATTGCCCCCTTGGAAGGCGATACGCCGCGCTATCATAGCGGCACCTGGCGCGAGGTCTTTGCACAGCAAACGCTATTTCAGCCCTATGCAGAAACCACAATGACCCAGCAACAGCATGGCAGTGTCGAGCAGGTGGTATCCAAGCGGCTGCTCTCGACCAGTTTTATTGCAGCCATGCCTGAACAGCAGCAGGCACAGTTAAAACAACAATTTGAACAGATCATCCAGCAATATACAGCCAAAAGCGCAGAGGAAATGATCGATTTTCCTTATGTCACCCATATCTATGTGTTCAAGAAAAGTAATTAAAAACAGGAGGCGATCATGCATAAAATACCAGGAATGACACGAACGCTGTTGTTCGCTGCGGCCATGCTGCTGATGGCATGTGACCAGAAAACGACCGAAACTCCGACTGAAGCGACAACAGATAATACGGCTTCAGATCAAGTCATGCAGGAACTGAAAACCGAGCCACTGAAAGACTTCCCTAAAACTGCTGATGATCCGCATGATATTGCTGCATTGACAGATTATGAACAGCGCTTTCAGGAAATGAGCAGCGACTTGGAAAAAGAATTAAACAGCATGCGCGATGATGAAAATATGACAGAAGAATTTGTCCAGCAACGTCAGCGTGATCATGTCCAGTCAGCATTGAATATGTTGAAGGCTTTAGAACTGAAAACCGAACAGGGCCGTTATATTCAGGGCTTAATGTATCAATACTGGGAACATCAGGACCAATTGCTCAATACTCCCAAGACTCAAGCTACACCCGTGAATGAAGCCAGTGAGAATGTCAAAGGTCTAGGGAAATATCTACACGCCCAAGAACAACTGGAACGCTGGCGTTCGCAATATCCGGATCTCGCCAAGAAAGAACCAGCTTCCCGGCAAGTGAAGGAATAGTCTAGGATGCTAGATTGGCACACAGCTTAGATAAAATACAAAAATAATCTAAGCTGAACTGGCAGCTTTAAAACAGCGTGAATGAACAAGGCCGGATCTGTTGAGTCTGCATTCAGTATAAATACTAGATCATCCTAGCTATAAAATGACTTAGTCTGCTGTCAGAAACTGATGCACACCTTCACCCGCTGCACGCCCTGTGGCAAAACAGGCTGTCAGTAGATAACCGCCGGTCGGTGCATCCCAGTCCAGCATTTCTCCGCAAAGAAATACATGTGGGTTAGATTTCAATTGTAGCTGTTCTGACAACACTTCACGCTTGACACCACCTGCACAGCTAATCGCCTCTTCAATCGGGCGGAAACCTGTGAGTGGAAGGGTCAAATGTTTAATTTTTTTGGCTAATTCAGCAGCATCTTGCCATACCGCTTTGGCTACCAATTCCCGTACTAAGGCCGCCTTGGCACCGTCCAATCCGGCTTTACGCCAGACATTACTTAAAGACTGCTTCTTACTTGGCTGTAATTTTTGTGCAAGCTGTTCGATGCTTTGATTTGGGAATAGGTCCAGATGCAGCTGCATAGGCTGCCCCTGTTTTAGTTGCTCGCGTAAGCCACGACCCTGCTTATAGATCAGACCACTTTCCAGACCATAATGACTGATCACGATATCGCCAATGGTTTTTTCACCTTGCCCAACCCATGCCTCGACACGCTTTAAAGGTTGACCAAAGACTGGCTGCATAAACTGAGACCAAGGATATTCCACTCCAGCATTACTGGCCTGAAATGGCTCAATTTCATCCGGTTTCAGCCAGGCTTGCCATGCCCCATCACTACCCAACGCTGACCAAGACACTGCGCCACAAGCCAGAATAATGGCATCAAAATCTTCAATGCGGTATTCATTATTTTTCAGATCATGCAGTTCGAACTGTTGCTGCTGCAACTGGCTGACTTTATGCCGGTAATGAAACTGAATGCCATCACTGGCCAAACGCTTGAGCCAGGCACGCAGCAAGGGCGCGGCTTTCATCTCTGTGGGAAATACCCGGCCGGATGAACCGATATAAGGCTCAATGCCGAGCTGCTTCATCCAGTCTTGAATCCAGAGTGCATCCCAGCGTTTGATCCAGGGAGACAACCACTCCACCTGATCATAACGTTGTACAAACTGTGGCACAGGCTCAGCATGGGAAATATTCAGACCGGTCTTGCCTGCCATCAGGAATTTACGCGCAGCAGACGGTTTTTGCTCATAGACATGCAGCTCATAACCAAACTGACTGAGCACTTCTGCCGCCATTAAGCCTGCGGGGCCTGCGCCCACAATAGCAATGCGTTTGCTCATCTGCTTATTCCGCGACGGTGGCATTCTGCCCTTGTAAAGGCTGGAAATCATCAAAGCGCGTTACATAACTTTCAGGCTTGCTGATGATCAGTTGCTGACATAATTCGCCACGTTCCAGATATTTAATTTCAAAATGGGTACGTGCCGAATCTGCAGCAATCACTTCTTTGACAAAAGGCAGCTTCCAGAGCTCTCGCACCTGTGTTTCTGCTTCTTCGATATAAGTAGGAATATTACTGGCCAGCGTAATCGTTCCACCGATTTTCAGGCGGGAAAGCAGAAACTCAAAAAATGGCATATTGACCCAGCGCTGTGCCGGATTATGCGGTTCAGGATTTGGATATAAAATAAAGAATTGTTCTACCTGCTGCGGATACAGTGCATGCACGATCCACGGTAAAGCATCGGCATGAACGGTCTGTAAATTAGTTTGACCCTCAACAGCATGCTGTTTTTGCATCGCCAGAAATTTTTCACGGGTACGTTCAATTGCAATCAGTTGAGTGTCGGGATTGTTCTTGCTGAATAACAAGGCATGTTTACCTTTACCCGCTCCCACTTCGACACAGACCGGTTCAGGACTGATGCTTTGAAAATCACGGGGCGCATGCATACGCTGTGCTTGAAATTGACGAATCGGCATAATCAGATCAAACTAATAAAAACCGCATAAGTCTAACAAGTGCGGCTATATTTGCCTAATCGAACCTTTATTTTTCTTTGGAGTTATTGTCATGCCTACCACTTTAAACTGTCCGCGCTGTGGCAAGCTGACCACATGGGAAGATAATGAATTCCGTCCTTTTTGCTCAGAACGTTGCAAAATGATTGATCTGGGGGCTTGGGCCAATGAGGAATATAGTTTGCCTACCCAGGATGCACCACAAGCCGACAACAGCGAAGAATAAAATGTCTTACCTGTCGAGACTTATGTCCGAAAGTACAATCTTGTCGAAATTAAGTAAATAAATCATATGAGTTTTATAAAATTACTTAGATAAAGCAACACGAATTAACATCATTCATAAAGCCTTAGTATTATTGTTCTACTCTAAATTTTCACATTATTTTTAGAGCAATAATATGGGTTATATTATTTTAAGAGTCATATTAATTGGGGTTGGTCTACTCGCACTTCTTTCTTTGGGAGTCGGCATTTTCCAACAAGATAGTTTATTTATTGTATTGGGTGTGCTTTTTGCTTTTGCCGCTTGGCTCATACACATGCAAACGCGACAACTTCGCAATAATCCCTTTTCAGAATAAAAATAAAAGACCAAACTATGTTGGTCTTTTATTTACGCTTTTAACCCGCTTTACCTGCAACAAAAGGATTATGCTGCTTTTCAAAACCAATGGTGCTGATCGGACCATGTCCTGAAATAAATCGGGTTTCATCCGGCAGGCTAAAACATTCACGCTGAATTGAATCTATGAGCTGCTGATGATTGCCACGCGGGAAATCAGTCCGCCCGATTGAGCCTTTGAACAAGACATCACCTGTCCATAACAAGTCATAATTTTTGTTATAGAACATCACGTGACCCGGCGTATGACCTGGTGCAAAACGGACTTCAAATTCTTCATCGCCCAGCTTTAACACTTCTCCGCCTTCAAGCCATTGGGTAACGTCCACTTTTTCTGGAATAGGAAAGCCATAACGTGCCGAAACTTCCTGAATCATGTCCAGCCAAAACGCATCTTCTTTATGTGGGCCAATGACCGGGACTTGCCAGAGCTTTTTCAAAATTCCAACCGCACCCGCATGATCCAGATGGCCATGAGTCAGCCAAAGTGCTTTGACATTCAGCCCTAGCTCGTCAACCGCCGCTAGCAGTTTTTGCGGCTCACCACCCGCATCAATCAAAATGGCTTCTTTGGTGTCCGTATCCCAAATGATGGAACAGTTTTGCTGAAATGCAGTAACCGGAACAATTTTGACTTGTAACATGGGGTGAAAAACCTCGGGCAAGTTAATGAGCAAGTGTCTGTGTCAATGCATCCAGATTAGCCTGTAGCAGACTATTGAGCAATCGCAAATGATCTTCACGGCTATTTAAAGCAGGAATATAACTATAGCTTTCACCGCCGAGTGCTTTAAAAGCCTCGGCATTTTCAATTGCCAGCTCTTCAAGCGTTTCCAGACAGTCCGCGGAAAATGCCGGACTCATCACCTGAATTGATTTCACCCCCTGTTTCGCCCAATCTTCAAGCAAAACATCGGTATAGGGCTTGATCCATTCCTGCTTGCCAAACCGTGACTGGAAGCTGATCGCATATTGATCTTCGCTTAAACCCAGGGCTTTAGCTAACAGCTTACCAGTTATGCGGCAACGGTCGGCATAAGGATCGCCTTTATCGGCATAGGGCTGTGGAATGCCGTGGAAAGACATTAACAATTTTTCTGGCTTACCATGAATTGCCTGATAGTCACGTACACTTTGAGCCAGCGACTGGATAAATAAAGGATGTTGATAATAATCCCGGATCACTGTCAAACCGGGTAAATTGCGCTGTTGAACCACCCATTTCGCCACCGCATCGTATAGAGGTGCGGTCGACGTGGCTGAATATTGGGGAAACAGGGGAAATAGAATTACGTGTTCCTGTGGCTGCGCGGAGACTTGTGCCAAGACATCCTGAATGTTGGGATTGCCATAGGTCATGGCGGGTACCACATTCAGCTCAAACTGCGGATACAGCTGGGTGAGATGCGTCTTGACTGCTGCGACCTGCTCAAACAGAATTTCACGCATCGGCGAATCCTGTCCCCATACTTGCGCATAGGCCTGTGCTACCCGCTTTGGACGGAAGGGCAAAATGAATAAGCGCAGAATGATTTGCCAGATCGGTTTGGGAATTTCAATCACACGCTGGTCAGATAAAAACTGCTTGAGGAAACGGCGTACCGCTGGAATCGTAGGCTCATCTGGTGTGCCCAAGTTTGCCAATATAATCGTCACTTTCGCTTTAGCAGGAGAATACATTCAGTTCGTCCGTCAGGATATCAACCCCTGTACTTTAACAGCTTTTTATTTATTCTCTCTATGGATTAATACGCTGACTTATATTGAAAAGTGCGATCTAAATCCAGCAAGCTGCTGTCCAGCAATTTTTGCGCTTTTGGCGTGATCTGCCACAGCATGCGCTGTCGGTCATCACGACCGGATGGCACAATCCAGTCATTCTGGCGCATTTGAATTTTTAAACTATGCAAGGCACGGATATTCATCTGGGCACGCGCCACTGCATGTGCACGCGGCATCTGTACCCGTGCATCCTGCAGACCGGTTTCATTCAGATATTCATTCATGCGCTTCGAGAAAAATTCCTCAGGGGTCGGATTGACAAAAGTTGAACCCAATAACGCCAACAATTGTGCCCAAGTCAGTTTTTTATGGACTTTGATTTCTTTAAAATTACCATCCTGATAAGCATGCATCCGGTATTCAAAAGAAAAAATTTCATGCATCGCCACTTTGGGCAGGCTCAGGAATGGATCGACTTCTGCAGTTCCGCCATCGCGTTCCAGTTGCGCCACTTTAGCTTTCAGCTGATCAATCTCGTCATGCAGCGCCTGGGTGTTTTGCGGACGCACCCAGCCGGTCACCGGATAGCGCTCCAGCATTTGTGGCATGTTAAAACGCACTGCCATTTCCAGATCGCGCAGGCTGCGGTAAGTAAAAACCTGATCCACTTCCTGCTGTAACAGTTGACGGAATTCCTTGAATTTTTCCTGTAATTCCGGTTTGGCATCATGCAATGCACTTTCACGTGATGCCGGATCATCATGCATAAACACAATAATCGGTTTTTGCTTGGTCACTGCATAAATATATTCGAGATGCATATAGCCGACACCCGATACCGACTGCTCCCCATACTGGCTTCCCAGCAGAATCACGACATAATCACAGTCATCAATCTGGCGGCGTGCAAATGCAGTATTCAGCGGTGTACGCTGTTCCAGTCCCCACGAGAAAAACCCCATTCCTACCAGTGTTTGAGACAGAATGATACGCTCCGGTTGCATTTCTGCCCCCGAGGTTGAGATGAACACTTGGTACCGTTTATCCAGCATGGGCTATCCTCTTCTCCTGTACATTTGCGTAAAAAATGCATCATCACATGCTTCTTTACCCAATATGGCCACCCCAGAATCAAAATATCTTTCTTTTTAAATTATAAAAATGAGTTTTAAACTGCACTCATATTACTGACCTGCCATTTTAAATCGGCCGGAATCAGATGCTGCAAAATCGGTCGGAGCTGTTCAGCATTCTGCCCACTCACCACCAATTCAATTTTCACGCTTTCTTTAGACTCATGCTCAAATAATAACCCATTTTTAATTAAAATTCGGGCCGTTTGTCTTGCAACCGCGAATCCTGAGTCAATTAATGTCAGCTTTTGACCAAAAATATACTGAATTGACGATTTTAGGAAGGGGTAATGTGTACATCCTAATACTAAATAATCAGCGCCTTGATCCACAACTGGTTGTAAAATCTCTTTTAATGTCTGCAAACAGGCTGCACTCATCTGCTCTCCAGCCTCAACAAAAGGCACCAGATCCAGACTGGTCACAGGCAGGACTTTGACTTGAGCCGGTTCGGCAAAACGGGAAATCACATCTTTAATCAGCTGGCCGCGGAAGGTCGCGGGCGTGGCCAATACCGCCACAGTTTTCGACTGGGTATTCAAGACTGCCGGTTTAAGCGCGGGTACTAAACCGATAATCGGAAAGTTTTCACCATAATAGTAACGCAAATAATCCAGACTAAAAGCGGAAGCAGTATTGCACGCCACCACCGCAACTTTACAACCTTGACGATAAAGCCATTCAATCGCCTGAGCCGTCAAGGCACGAATTTCCTGATCATCTCTCGGGCCATAAGGCACATGCGCAGTATCCGCATAATAGACAAAGCGCTCATTGGGCAAATGGCGGGCAATTTCCAGGGCGACTGACAAGCCGCCTACGCCTGAGTCAAAAATGCCAATAGGCGCATCTGCCGTGGCATTGGGCATCGGGTCTAATAACTGGGAAATTGGTTGAATAGCGCTCATAACGTTGCAGGTAGCTTGTTTGAAATTTCTAGCGATCAAGCTTAAACCTCAGGTGCTCAAATGCAAGTCTAAATCACCACTTTTCAAACTTAAAACGGTTTCGCCTGCCGGATTTTCATCAAGCTCTCCCATCTCGACCAGATGTAAAAATGCCGCACGCTGAATCAGGGCATTAATCCCAAAACGCACATGCACATAAGGCCGCAACTCACCTTTGTATTCACGCATAAAGATTGGATGTTCAGCATCAACAACAATCAGGTCTTGCGTGGTCGTGCCCAGTTGCAGATAAATCCTTCCATTAATTTCAACCTGATCGACCTGATTGACAAATAAAGGTTCATCTTCAACTTCGATTTCAATCATTTCTACTGGTGTTTTTAGATAGAATTTATCGTTTTCTTTCCAGAGCACCGTTGCAAACAGGTCAATCATCGGCTGACGCTTGATCAATTGACCTTCGTGCCACCATTCGCCGTTGGCTAAAACCTTGAGATCCATTGTGCCACAATGCTTTGGCTGCCATTGCTCCAAAGGGGGTATTGACCTTTTGTGACTGCCCTGTGCATCTTTTAAGTATTGTGCGATATCCATTAAATTTTTATCATCGGGATAAGTTACTTTTTTCGTCGGATTTGTGCTGGGTACTGGCTTATCCATAGAAGAAGACCTTAATGACGGAAAAATAATATGTTTCAGCCAATTGGCTAAAACCGGCTTTAAAACTATACTAGCCCAGATTATCAAAGACACCAGCATTTTTGTGTCTAGGAACCAAGAACACTTATGGCAGCACCCAATCATATGATTATGGTTGCCACCGAATAGTAATATGAGGAGTCCTACATGGAACACATCGAACGTGAATCGATGGAGTTTGACGTCGTCATCG
>NZ_JAUZUV010000017.1:0-52395 GCF_031844265.1 Acinetobacter sp. RG5
CTGTATATTTTTATGGCTACCTTTATAGGGTTAATTATGAACAGTAAATGTCAACAGATCCTAGATTATTAATGAAATGAGAGGAAATTTTTCCTATATGAAAATAAGTAATAATAATTGAAGATTTTCATCATTATTACTTTAAATTTAATCGAATGCTATAAATACTGAGATCCGTGAAACTTTGACAGGCTTATCAATAAAACCGCTATGAAATATGTATAAAAAGCATTTTATTGATAGGTTCAATCTCGCTATCCTTGCCAGCGATATAATAGAAACTACTAGCTGTACGCCATGTATTTATATACTGATTTCGATCAGCAACTGATTAATGAACGTGTTGCACAGTTCCGTGACCAAACGGAACGTTATTTAGCCGGTAAACTCACTGAAGATGAGTATCGTCCGCTTCGTCTGCAAAATGGTCTGTACGTACAGCGTTATGCGCCAATGTTACGTATTGCCGTGCCATATGGTTTGATGAACTCAAAACAACTTCGTAAAGTGGCTGATTTGGCAAAAGAATATGACCGTGGCTACGCGCATATTTCGACCCGTCAAAACATCCAGTTTAACTGGCCAGCGCTTGAAAACGTGCCAGATATGTTGGCTGAACTGGCGACTGTGCAAATGCATGCGATTCAGACTTCAGGTAACTGTATCCGTAATACCACGACGGACCAGTATGCAGGTGTGGTTGCAGGTGAAATTGCCGATCCACGTCCGACTTGTGAATTGATCCGTCAATGGTCAACCTTCCATCCGGAATTTGCTTTCTTGCCACGTAAATTCAAGATTGCAGTCTCTGCGCTTGAAGAAACTGACCGTGCAGCCACTGCATTCCACGATATCGGTGTGTATATTGTGCGTAATGAAGCAGGCGAAATGGGCTATAAAATCAAAGTCGGTGGTGGTCTCGGCCGTACGCCAGTGATTGGTAGCTTTATCCGTGAGTTCTTGCCGCGTGAAGACCTGATTGCTTATCTGGAAGCAGTCCTTCGTGTGTATAACTTGCATGGCCGTCGCGACAACAAATATAAAGCACGTATCAAGATTCTGGTAAAAGCTTTAACACCAGCAGTATTTGCCGAGAAAGTTGAAGCTGAATTTGAGCATACGATTAAAACACTGAAAATCGATACAGACACCTTGGCGAAAATGGATGAGAACTTCACGCCATTCGATTATCAAGATTATGCAGATGAAGATTTCACTGAATTGTTCGCGCAATATCCGAAATTCAAACAGTGGTTCAATATCAATACCAATGCACATAAAGTGAAAGGTTATCGTATTGTGACGATTTCACTGAAACGTGCCGGAATTGCACCGGGTGATGTCAGCACCGAAGAAATGAACCTGATTGCAGACCTTGCCGATCAGTACACTTTCGGTGAGCTGCGTACCACGCATGAACAAAACATTTCCCTGGTCGATGTACCACAAAAAGATTTGTTCGCTGTATGGCAAACCCTTGACCAAAATAACCTGGCACGTGCGCATATCGGTTTCTTGACCGACATCATCTGCTGCCCAGGCGGTGACTTCTGTTCATTGGCCAATGCGAAATCCATTCCGATTTCTGAAGCGATTTCCCGCCGTTTTGATGATCTGGATACGATTTATAACCTAGGTAAACTGGATCTGAATATTTCAGGTTGTATGAATGCCTGTGGTCATCACCACGTGGGTAACATCGGTATTTTAGGTGTAGACAAGAAAGGTGCAGAATTCTACCAGATCACTTTAGGCGGTAATGCCGATCATGATGCTTCGATTGGTGACATTCTTGGCCCATCATTTGCAGCCGAAGTCGTGCCGGATATCGTAGAAGAAATTCTGAATACTTATCTTGATCTGCGTCAGGATGGTGAAGAGTTTATCGATACTTATCGCCGTGTCGGCATTCAACCATTTAAGGAGCGTGCATATGCTTAATACCGCACTTCAAGTACTCTCTAAAGATGGCACGATTGCAGACAATACCTATCAATTGATGGGTGAAGATGGTGTTTTGCCTCAGGGTGATGTGGTATTAACTGTTGAACAGTTAGATCAAATTACCAATGTGACAGGCAAAAAAGCATTGTACTTAACTGTAGATGCTTCGCCTGAAACCAATGATTTTCCGCTCGATCAGCTCGATGCAATCTTTATTGAGTTTGCCGGTTTTAATGATGGCCGTGGTTATTCATTTGCAGCACTTCTTCGCCGTCAGGGTTTCCAGGGCGAATTGCGTGCTACTGGAGATGTATTCAAAGATGTACTGAATTACATGAAGCGTTCTGGTTTCGATACTTTTGTGATTAAAGAAGGTAAGGATATTCAGGAAGCTGCTGCTGGTTTGAATGATTTCAGAAATCCGTATCAGGCATCGACTGCGGTTGCACAGGCACATTATCAAACAGGTGCATAATTTAAATTAAGTTACTGTCAAAAAGCCGGATTGATTCCGGCTTTTTTATGTCTTGATAAAAACCTTTAATTTTCTTCAAGTTGACAGTTGATCATCCAGTGGATTCCAAACTGATCGCTAAAGGCGGCATAAAGTGCGCCCCAAAAGGTTCTTTCTAGCGGCATCTCAATTTGACCATTCACCGATAAAGCATCAAAGAGTCGTTGTGCTTCAGCTTGTTCGCTAGCGTCTAAGTTAATGGAAATATAGTGGTTATTACCTTGCGTAAACACGGTATTGGTTTGCGCGCAAAATTGATCATTCGTATCGGATGCCATCAGTTCTGTAAATTCGTTAATGGGAAGTGAGATATGCAAGATTTTATTTTTATCCACTTCCGACAGTGTGACACCTTCTTCAGTTGGCATTTCACCATAACGACTCAGACTTGAAAATTCGCCTCCAAAAACTGATTTATAAAAGTTAAAGGCTGCTTCAGCCTGACCTTGGAAATTGAGGTAATGATTCAGTTGCATGGGAGAACTCCCTTTTTATTTTGCTTGCTTTAATCTACGCCACTTTGTGGTATTTTGCGCGAGCAAGCTTTATCAAAATGTAAGCGAAAAAAATCCTCCAGATCAGGAGGGTTTTTAACTCCCTCTCCTTATGGGAGAGGGATGGGGGTGAGGAAAGAGGTTAGAGTAATTCAATCGCTACAGCAGTTGCTTCACCACCACCAATACACAGGGCTGCAATCCCTTTTTTTCCACCGGTACGTTTTAGTGCATGAATCAAAGTCAGGATAATACGCGAACCGGTTGAACCCACAGGATGGCCGAGTGCGCATGCACCACCATTGATGTTGACTTTTTCAGGATCTAGCTTGAACTCATCCATTGGGCACATGGTGACCATGGCAAAGGCTTCATTGATTTCCCAAAGGTCGACATCAGAAGCGGTCCATCCGGTTTTATCCAGTACTTTCTGGATTGCACCGACTGGAGCAATGGTAAATTCAGATGGATGTTGAGAATTCGATGCATAGGCCACAATTTTGGCTAAAGGATTTAAACCTTTTGCTGCTGCATTGTCAGCCGAGGTAATTACTAAAGCTGATGCACCATCTGAAATCGAGCTGGCATTAGCCGCCGTAATCGTACCGTCTTTAGCAAACGCTGGACGTAAAGTTGGAATTTTATCGATGTTGGCATTAAATGGTTGCTCATCTTTATCAACAACCACATCGCCTTTACGGTTTTTAACTGTTACAGGCACGATTTCATCAGCAAAGTAGCCTTCATTGACCGCAGTTTGCGCACGCTTTAATGAGCGAATCGCAAAATCATCCATCTGCTCGCGGGTATAGCCTTTGGTATTTGCCATATCTTGGGCAAATGAACCCATCAAACGACCTGTTTCAGCATCTTCCAAGCCATCCAGAAACATATGGTCCTTGATTTCACCGTGACCCATACGGAAACCGCCACGCGCTTTTGGCAATACATAAGGTGCATTGGTCATGGATTCCATACCACCGGCAACCACGATTTCAGCAGAACCTGCTTTAATCATGTCAGCAGCCTGCATGACGGCTTTCATGCCTGAACCACATAATTTATTAATGGTCACAGCACCAGTAGAATCTGGAAGACCAGCTTGACGCATCGCTTGACGTGCAGGGCCTTGCTTTAAGCCTGCCGGAAGGACACAGCCCATAATGACTTCTTCAATATCTGCTGGTTGCAGACCCGCACGGGCAATTGCTTCTTTAATGGTGACCGCACCGAGTTCTGGCGCAGTTACACTGGCAAGACTCCCCTGGAAGCCACCCATGGCTGTACGTGCACCATTGACAATTACGATGTCAGTCATTGTTCTCTCTCCGTATGAGTTTTAATCAATTTTTCAGACTTAAGCAGTATATTGAAAAAAACTCAGGATTGAAGCGTTAAACGCAGAGAAGCATAAACTGGATAGTTCTGTTAGCAAGACGAGAGACTTTCGATCCGGATATGCCCCATTTTGCTGAGTACAATACGCTGTTGGTTAGAAAGATGGGTAGAACAATAATAAAAACTACCATTTGAACCAATCGGCAAGGCAGTGTGCGCTTGATAAGTGACACTCGGTAAACTCAAAGTTCCTCGCCAACTCAGGTTGCCGTATTTGAGGTTAAGTACATCAATATGTAAAATTTGTTCGTCTACATCCACTTGCCTATTTTTGTTTTTATCGATAAAAACCAGCATGTTCTTGTTCCATTGATTGGCTTGGCAACTGAGAGAATCTTGGCTCGGGCAGATCACAATATTTTGATGAAACACTGCAGCCTGGCTACGTGCATAGCGATTAATTTGAGATAATTTGATCGGAATATTTTTGGCTTCCTGTTTGGATCGATAGTCATGGAAGTACGGTAGGGCGATACTGACGAGAATTGCAATCATTGCAATACAGATAATTAACTCAACAATAGTGAATGCTCTTGTTATTTTTTTATACATAGAGTTACCTGATTTATATATTATTTTTATAATAAAGATGTTATTAATTATACGTTTTTTATGCTTTATTGAGCGTGTAAATCAGTGCTTACTTAAGTTTCAAGAAAGCTGTTAAATATAATTGGCAATCACAATAGGTCATTCAGAATAAAAAATTGAGTAAAAAATTACTGAATTACAACGGAAATTGTAAGTAATTTTGTCAATAATTTACTTGATTAGATTAATCAAGCACTTGGAAAAATAATAAAGTGTTTGTATGATGCCATGTGAATAGCTTAAAAATAATACTGGGGTAATAAAAAGCCTATCTCAGGATGGCCTATTACGGGCTTGAGCTTGAACAACAATTGTTATCTCTGGAGGATAAATCCATGAAAATGAGTCGTATTGCTTTAGCTATGCTTGTAGCTGCACCTTTTGCTGCTGCCAATGCAGGCGTAACTGTTACTCCGTTGATGTTAGGTTATACCTTCCAAGACACTCAGCACAACAATGGCGGTGACGATGGTGAGTTAACAACTTCTGGTCAAATGGAAGATGATTTATTTGTAGGTGCTGCTATTGGTGTTGAATTAACGCCATGGTTAGGTTTTGAAGCTGAATATAGCCAGGTTAAAGGCGATATGGCTGAGCTAGCTGGTGCTGAATACAAAGGTCAAAACATTGCAGGTAACTTCTATGCAACTTCTGATGTTTTTACTGGCAATTATGACAGCAAAGTGAAGCCATACATGCTTCTAGGTGCGGGTCACTACAAATATGAATTTGATGGTGCTACTGAAGCTCAATTAGGTCGCGTTGGTCGTGGTCTTGAAGAAGAAGGTACTCTAGGTAACGCAGGTATCGGTGCATTCTGGCATATCAACGATGCATTGGCGCTACGTACAGAAGCTCGTGGTACTTACCATTTTGACGAAAAATTCTGGAACTATACAGCACTTGCTGGTCTTAACGTAGTTCTAGGTGGCCGTTTGAAACCAGCTGCTCCTGTTGTAGAAGTTGCTCCAGTTGAGCCTGTAACTCCGGTTGCTCCAGCTCCACAAGAGTTGACTGAAGACCTGAACATGGAACTTCGTGTGTTCTTTGATACCAACAAATCAAACATCAAAGATCAATACAAACCAGAAATCGCAAAAGTTGCTGAGAAGTTAGTTGAATATCCAAATGCTACTGCTCGCATCGAAGGTCACACTGACAACACTGGTCCACGTGCATTGAACGAACGTCTATCTCTAGCGCGTGCTAACTCTGTTAAATCTTCACTTGTGAACGAATACAACGTTGATGCATCTCGTTTGTCTACTCAAGGTTTTGCTTGGGATCAACCGATTGCAGACAACAACACTAAAGAAGGTCGTGCTATGAACCGTCGTGTATTCGCGACAATCACTGGTAGCCGTACTGTTTTAGCTGAACAACCAGTTGCTCAATAATTCATTATTGAACACTCATTAAAAAGGCAGCTCTTCGGAGCTGCTTTTTTTATGTCTGTATTTTGACTACACTTAGCCTGTTAAGATGTCGTTGAGTAAAAATATGAGTGTCGAAATTCCTGAAGACTTGCAAAATCTGGAAGCCAATAGCGGAATTTTTTCGATTTGGATGATTTTTCATCATTATGGGATTGATCTGCATATTCCGGACTTGGTTCAGCTCTGTCGCCATGATCCCGAGATGGGAACTTCAACTATTGCCCTTGCTGTTGCTTTGCGGACCTTAGGACTGGATGTCACTTTTTTTAGTGAATATGATGCAGACAAACAGCCGGTTGAGCTTGAGTTTTATCAACAAGCTGAGAAACTTAAAATACCTGTGGAACAGCGTGTGATCTTTTATGCAGAGATTCAGCAGCAGGTTGAAGCGGGCTGCTTCGTGATAGTGTTCTACGACACCTTAGACGGGGTAGGCAATCATTCACTGATCTATACAATCGATGAGAACGAAATCAGTTTCTTTGACAGTTTTGATGCTATGCCAGCCCAGGTATTTGAGCAGCAGCGTCAAGCAGAAGGAATTTGCCAGCAAGTGATTGTGATTGATGATCGCAATTTTGTGATGCGTCATAGTTAATTCAAGAAATAAAAAATCAGCCCGTAAGCTGATTTTTTTAATGAATAATTTTTTATTCCTGATCAAGTTTCATCGGCTGCACATCCATCTCTTGATAAGAGACCAGTTTGGTTTTTTTCTTCCATTTGTAGCCGAACCAAATCGCTAGGAATAGCGGAATACTGATATAGGTCGATAACACACCCATCCATTGACCGGCCAAAACATCCTGATAGTTCTGTCCGAGAACAACAATCGCACACAGGATAAATGCAAACCAAGGAGCAAAAGGAAAGAATTTAGCGCGATAAGCCAGATCTTCCAGTTTATATCCTTGAGCCAAATAACCTTTGCGGAAGCGGTAATGTGAAATGGCAATCCCGAGCCAGACAATAAAGCCACACATCCCTGACATGTTTAGCAGCCAGTTAAAGACTTCCTGTTCACCAAAGAAAGTAGTCAGGAAGCATAGAGCTGCGATCGCCGTAGTGGCATAGAGTGCATTCATTGGCACACCACGCGGGTCCAGACGCGCAAACATTTTAGGTGCACTGCCTTTACGCGACATATCAAACAGCATACGGGTAGATGAATACATGCCAGAATTACCCGCAGATAGAATAGCGGTCAGGATCACTGCATTCATGATACTGGCGGCAAAGGCAAAACCGGCTTTTTCATACAATAAGGTGAATGGCGAAAGCGCAATATTATCTGTTGCAGCGGCCTGTAATAAACGTGGGTCATTATAGGCAATCAAGGTGCCGATAATGAAAATACACACGATATAAAACAGAAGGATACGCCAGAAAATCTGTTTGATGGCGACCGGAATGGTTTTCTTTGGATCTTTCGATTCACCTGCCGCCACACCGACCATTTCGGTACCCTGGAAAGAGAATCCGGCAATCATCGCCACGCCAATTAATGCCTGGAAACCACCGACAAAGGGTGCATCACCAATGCTCCAGTTGGCAAATGCTTCTGCACCCGGGGTCAGCATGATCTTCACGATCATCCAGATCCCGATGATGATAAAAGCAATGATCGCGAGAACTTTAACCAGAGAAAAGAAAAATTCAGATTCGCCAAAGCCTTTTACCGTCAGGGCATTAATCCCGAAAATAATGGCCAGGAAAATGGCACTCCAGTACACGCCCGGAATATCTGGAAACCAGAATTTCATAATAAACTGAACGGCAACCAGCTCAAAAGCCACGGTAATGGCCCAGTTGTACCAGTAGTTCCAGCCCAGAGCGAAACCAAAACCACCTTCGACATATTTGGTGCCGTAAGTGAAAAATGCACCTGAGGTCGGGTTGTGTGTGGCAAGCTCGCCTAGACTGGTCATCAGGAAATAAATCATGATCCCAATCAGTATATATGCAAGTAGTGCACCACCTGGTCCAGCGTTGGCAATGGTCGCCCCTGAGGCCAGGAATAAACCTGTACCAATGGATCCGCCAATGGCAATCATATTCAGATGACGAGCACCCAGCTTACGCTGCAGCTGCATCGTGTTTTGCGTTTCGCTCATCATGATTCCTTAACATTTTTTTGAGTGCTGGCGAAGAGCACTTTAAAGCCTTGTTGATCCGCTTTTACTGTGCAGCGACCAAAGTTTTGTTCAATCAGGGTCGGGTAGTTCAAGAAACGGTTAGCCACGATCCAAAGCTCACCGCCTGATTTTAAATGACGACGCGAGGTTTTACACAAGGTTTCGCTTGCCGTGTAATCGGTCTCGATTCCCAGATGAAAAGGCGGATTACTCACAATGGCATGCAAGAACAAGGGTGCATCCTCAATGCCTTTAACCGCTTTGATTTCAATCTGTTCAGGAATGAGCTGGTTTTCTTCAAAGGTCATTTGTGTGGAGGCTAGCGCAAAGGCATCGACATCCATGGCAAAAATCCGGTTTTTCGGATTCAACTTTGCCAGATACGCACTAATTACACCTGCGCCACACCCAAAGTCGGCAATTTTACCTGAAGTGACTTGTGACAAATAAGGTAATAGGGTGGCAGTTCCTACATCCAAACGGTTTTGACTAAAGACGCCTGGAAGTGCACAAATATTCAGGTCGCCATTTGGTGTCGATACGGTATAACGCTGTGCCCAGTCTGCAAGTGCTTTTTTCTCGACCGTATGTTCTAGAACCAATTGCCAAAGCTGGCAATGACGCGCGCTGTCAAGTTTGAGTGTTTTACCAAAAGGCTGCAACTGTTTGGCTGCGCGTTCTATCCCGCCTTTCTTTTCACCGACCAGAAAAACACTGCTACCCGGTTTAAGCTGCGCTGCCACGGTGTGCAGTAAATAATTCAACAGTTCTTTAGACTTGGGTACAAAAATAACTGCCTGATCAAACTCAGCTTCAGGCATCTCTGCACCAAAATGCACATCTGCTTGTTGTGACTGGAAATATTGAAAATCGTTAAAATTCCATGTCCAGACAGCGGGATTGATAGAGGCATCGAATTCAGCGAGCAGATCATCTGTTGGTGCATTAATCAGTAAGATGCGACCCGACAAAAAATCATATTGTCTTAATAAAACTTCGCTTTTAGGATCCATAGGTATCTCTCCAATATAAAGAACACTGCCTAAGTCTGACCTAGACAGTGTTCTTTGGACATGAAATTACTTCTTTGTTTCAGGAAGTACTACATTCAGAATAAGGGCAGCGATACCACCAGTAGCAACGCCTGAGCTAAAGATATTACGGAATAACTCAGGAAGATGTTCAAGAATTTGTGGAACTTGTGCAACACCTAAACCCAGTGCTAATGAAATCGCAATAATCAGCAGGGCACGACGGTCCAGATGGACACCAGACAGAATGTTAATACCAGAGGCTGCGACTGCACCAAACATCACCATCACTGCACCACCCAGTACCGCTTGCGGAACGGCCTGAATAATACCAGCAACTGCAGGCAACAAACCAAGAATAACCAGCAAAGCAGCAATCCAGATGCCGACATAACGACTCGCTACACCCGTCAACTGAATTACACCATTGTTCTGTGCAAATACTGAACTTGGGAAGGTGTTAAAAATACCGGCAAGGAATGAATTCGCGCCATTCACCAGTACACCGCCTTTAATGCGCTGCATCCATTTTGGACCATCAACTGGCTGGTTGGAAAGCTTTGAAGTCGCAGTGATATCACCAATCGCTTCTAAAGACGTCACCAGATAAATGAATGCCATCGGAATAAACAGACTCCAGGAGAAGCTTAAACCGAAATGCATTGGGGTTGGAATCTGTACCAGTGGTGCATCTTTCAGACCAGAGAAATCCAGATGGCCCATAAAGCCTGCCAGAACATAACCACAGATCAGGGCGATCAAAATGGCAGAACTTTTTACCCAGGTAATCCGGATACGGTTCAGAATAATAATCAACGCCAAGACGGTACAAGACATGATCAGGTTGTCAGCATTGGCAAAAGTTTTATCGCTCATGGCCTGATAACCACCGCCCATACTGATTAAACCTTCTTTAATTAAGGTCAAACCAATCAGCAGCACGACAATACCGGTGACCAAAGGGGTAATCAGTTTTTTGATCCAAGGCAGAATTTGTGACACGCCCATTTCAATAAATGCACCTGCAATCACCACACCAAAAATAGAAGCCATGACTGCTTCTACAGGTGTGCCTGCAGCCACCATGGCTGAACCAATACCAATAATTGGACCGATGAAGTTAAAGCTGGTTCCTTGGACAATCAGCAGACCGGCACCAAATGGCCCCACTTTTTTAGACTGTAAAAAAGTCGCGATACCCGAGATCACCAAGGACATGGACAAAATCATGTTGGTGTCTTCTTTGGAAACACCGAGCGCCAAACAAATCAGCAGGCCAGGGGTCACAATCGGGACAATAATCGCCAGTAAGTGCTGGAATGCAGCTAAAAAAGCAATTAATGGTTTTGGTCGATCTTCCAGACCATATACCAGGTCAAGTTGATCTTTAGAAGGAGGAGATTGATTAAAATCAGACATGTGTCAATGCAAATTAAGGCTGGGTGGCGCTATTCTAATCGAGTTACACGTCTTTACAAAATCAAAAAAGCCTCAACGGAGCAAAAAAAGTTGAGGAGTGTGGTTACAGTGACTATAAAAGTTTTGTATTTTTCTGTATAATTTGCCCTCAAATTACATACGCATTGAATTTACATGTCAGATATTAAAACTCTCCGTAACATCGCCATTATTGCGCACGTCGATCATGGTAAAACCACTCTTGTAGACAAACTTTTGCAACAATCAGGTGCTCTCGGTGATCGCGCGGGTGAGATCGAGCGTGTCATGGATTCTGGCGCTATTGAAAGCGAACGTGGTATTACCATTCTTGCAAAAAACACTGCAATCAAATGGTTAGATGAACGTACCAATACTGAATACCGCATTAACATCGTGGACACCCCGGGACACGCCGACTTCGGTGGTGAAGTTGAACGTGTAATGTCGATGGTTGACTGCGTACTTCTTCTTGTAGACTCACAAGAAGGCCCGATGCCACAAACTCGTTTCGTAACGCAAAAAGCGTTCGCACGTGGTTTGAAACCAATCGTGATTATTAACAAAGTCGACAAGCCAAGCGCGCGTCCAGACTGGGTAATTGACCAAGTATTTGATTTGTTCGATAACTTGGGTGCTTCTGACGAACAGTTAGACTTCCCAGTTGTTTATGCTTCAGGCCTTCGTGGTGTTGCTGGTCCTTCTCCAGAAGAACTTGCTGAAGATATGACTCCGTTGTTCCAAACGATCGTAGACATCGTTGAACCACCAGCGGTTGACGTTGACGGTCCATTCCAAATGCAAGTATCTTCACTTGACTATAACAGCTTCGTAGGCGTTATCGGTATTGGTCGTATCCAACGCGGTTCAGTGAAATTAAACACACAAGTAACTGTAATCGATAAAGATGGCAAAACACGTAACGGCCGTATCTTAAAAATCATGGGTTATCATGGTCTAGATCGCGTTGACGTTGAAGAAGCTTCTGCAGGCGATATCGTTTGTGTAACGGGTATCGATGCACTTAACATTTCTGACACCATCTGTGATCCGAAAAATGTTGAAGCTTTACCGCCATTGTCTGTAGATGAACCTACAGTATCGATGACATTCCAGGTAAACAACTCACCGTTTGCTGGTAAAGAAGGTAAGTTCGTAACTTCACGTAATATCCGTGAACGTCTAGACCGCGAATTGATTCACAACGTAGCATTACGTGTTGAAGATACTGACAGTCCAGACCGTTTCAAAGTATCTGGTCGTGGTGAGCTTCACCTTTCAGTTCTGATTGAAAACATGCGTCGCGAAGGCTTCGAAATGGGCGTATCTCGTCCACAAGTAATCATCAAAGAAATTGATGGTGAAAAACAAGAGCCATACGAAAACGTTACTTTTGACGTTGAAGAACAGCATCAAGGCGCTGTAATGGAACAAATGGGTCACCGTAAAGGCGAAATGACCAATATGGAAGTCGACGGTAAAGGCCGTATCCGTATTGAAGCCACTGTTCCTTCACGCGGTCTGATTGGTTTCCGTTCTGAATTCCTGACCATGACTTCTGGTACAGGGATCATGACGTCTAGCTTCTCGCACTACGGTCCAATGAAGCAAGGTACTGTTGCAAAACGTCAAAACGGTGTATTGATTTCTATGGTTCAAGGTACTTGCTTGGGCTATGCACTGTTCACACTTCAAGACCGTGGTCGTCTATTCGCGAAACCACAGTTAGAAGTTTATGAAGGTATGATCATCGGTATTAACTCTCGTTCAGACGACATGACAGTTAACCCGACTAAAGCAAAACAGTTAACGAACGTACGTGCTTCTGGTACTGATGATGCGTTAACGCTGGTTCCTGCGATTGAATATACACTTGAGCAAGCGCTTGAGTTTATTGAAGATGATGAACTAGTAGAAGTAACACCTAAGTCAATCCGTATCCGTAAGCGTTTCTTGACTGAAAACGAACGTAAACGTAACCGTTCAGGTAAATAATCGCTAGATTATTTCGGGTTTTCAAAAACCGTAATTTTTTCGAAGATTACGGTTTTTTTATATTTACGTTATGCTTAAATCATAATTTACTAAAACGCATTAAATTAAGTCAAAATTAAAAGTATTTACTCAGGTATAATTTGACCCAAAACTTGAAAATAAAATATGGGAGCAGTTATGAGTATTATTCAAGAATTTAAAGAGTTTGCGATCAAAGGCAATATGATGGATCTAGCGATTGGTGTCATCATCGGTGGTGCTTTTAGCAAGATCATCGATTCATTGGTGAAAGACATCATTATGCCTTTAATTACCGTGATCACCGGTGGTGGCGTCGATTTTACGCAAAAATTCTTTATCTTAGGAAGAAACCCAGACAATTTACAATCTTTGGATGCCTTGACTAAGGCGGGTGTGAATGTACTGACTTATGGTAACTTTTTAACGATTTTAATTAACTTCTTAATTTTGGCTTGGGTCGTATTTTTATTGGTGAAATTCATGAACCGTTTACGTAAACAAGAAGGCCCAGTCGAGGAAACTCCGACTACTCCAGCCGATATTGAATTGCTGCGTGAAATTCGTGATGAATTGAAAAAGCGTCCACCTCAAGTCTAATTTTTCTAATCCTCCTAAATCCCCCTTTTATAAAGGGGGAACTCCTCCCTTTGTCAAAGGGAGGTAAGGAGGGATTTATAAATATTAAAAATCCATCCGAAACTTGATTTCGACCAAATGAAAACCAAACTGGCTTTTGACCGGGCCATGTAATACACGTTCAGCGGCAGTAAATACCAGTTTATCAATCACTGGAACCAGTTGGCCTTTCTTCACTTCACCTAGCTCACCGCCACGTTTGGCAGAATTACAGGTTGAATACTGTTTTGCGATTTTATTAAAGTCGGCACCACTTAAAATCTTTTTTTTAAGCTGCTCAGCGGTTTCTTTATCTTTAACTAGAATATGACGCACAATGGCTGTTTTCATGACTTTTTCCCTCGTACAGTTGCCACTTTTTTGACAGGGAGATGGATCTTTTTCAAAGGTTGGCATTCAGGACAAAAAACTGAAGCCCGTTGCCCCAATTTAATATTTTCAAGCGTGGTCTCGCAGTTCACACACATTTCACCGGCACGGCCATAAGCTAGCAGGGTTTGCTGAAAATAGCCATTTTCGCCCATGGCATTGGTGTAGTCTCTTAAGGTTGAACCACCCAGATCAATTGCCTGTTTCAAAATGCGCTTAATTTCCAGCACTAACTTTTCAATCTGCATCAAGCTTAAAGTCGAGGCCGGTTGCGCCGGATGAATCCCCAGATTAAACAGACTTTCAGTCGCATAAATATTGCCTACGCCCACCACCACATGGTTATCCATAATTGCAACTTTGGTGCCAACATTTTTATTCTTCAATTTTTCAAATAAATACTTGGCATTAAAGTTCTCGCTTAAGGGCTCTGGCCCCAGCGTATCGATCAATTTGCTTTGTGATTGTGCATCCAGCCAAAGAATGCAGCCAAAACGACGAGGGTCATGATAACGCAGTTCGATATCATCAAACTGAATGATCAGATGGTCATGTTTGCGTAATTCTTCATTGCCATCGCATAGACGGAAACTCCCCGACATGCCCAAATGCCAGAGCATAGTGTCGTGTTCAAACTCCGCCAGAATATATTTAGAACGGCGAGTGAGCTTCAGTAATTTTTGCCCCACCAGCTTTTCTATATTCTCCGGAATAGGCCAGCGCAAACTTGACTGACGCACTTCAACATGTTTTACGCATTGTTCCAATAAAGGCAATAAACTGGTTTTGGTGGTTTCAACTTCTGGTAATTCAGGCATAACACATCAATGGCGAGGGAGATGCAGCTAATATTGGGTGAATTGGCCGGGATTGCAAGCGTTAATCGGGGTGAAATCGCTGGAAAATGACTGGGTATTTCATCTTTATTTAAGCTGTAATTGTTTAAAGAATAAACTAGGTTTCTATGTTTTTATAACAAATTTTCTTAGGAGAAAATCACATAGAAAATATCAATAAATTATAAGTTAATGAAAAATATATAAATAATTTTAAATTGTTAAAATAAAAATTATATTTTTATGTTTAAGGCATAACTAAAAGTTTAATGAGTAATAAAAAAAATGCTGGGAATTTGTATGAAAAGTTATGTAAATTCATGCACCTAATAGCAATTTAAAAACCTTGCTTGTTTTTCTCTCCGAATGTTTAGGTTTTACATGAAATATTTAGGTCTAGCTCTATTGCCTTTAATGGCTGCCATGACAACCGCTCAGGCGGAATCTGCATTTGATCCACAAGGTCAGTATTTACTGGGGGACTGGAATGGTCAACGTACAGAACTGGCCCAACAGGGAATTAAATTTGAAGCCAATCTGTTAACCGATACCGCCTATCTTGCTGATGGTGGTCGTAATGAGGGCGCAGGTCCATTAACTTCTGCCCAATTATGGCTGGGTACTCAACTGGATATGGAAAAGCTGGCGGGATGGAATGGTGTCACTGTACGTGCCGTGATGACTGCACGTCAGGGTCAAAGTACCTCTGTTCGTGACTTGCAGGATCCTAATGCACCACAGCTGGCCAATGTACAAGGCACTTTTGGGCGTGGTAATCAGGATAGCCGTCTGAGCGAGCTGTCTATTGAAAAGAATTATAAAGACCAAGGGCTCAGTATTAAGGCGGGTCGTCTTGGTCTGGGCATGGATTTTAATGTCATGGCTTGTGATTTTGCCAGTACGGCATTTTGTGCTGCACAGATGGGTAAATGGCAGGGCAATATCTGGATGAATACGCCTGTAGCACAATGGGGTGCGCGCGTGAAGCAGCAACTCAATCCTGAACTTGCGGTACAAGTCGGTGTGTATGAGTTTAATCCGGATAATGGTAATGGCGCTAAAGAAGGTCAGGGCTGGAGTCTGGATACCGACCATGCAGATGGTGTGACGATTCCGGCAGAAGTGATCTGGACACCGAAATCATTGGTGAATGGCTTGCCGGGCAGCTACCGGGTTGGCGGGATGTACAATACGGCCGATGATGTTGCCAACCAAAAAGATATTGCCAATCCTACTGATGCCAAAAACCATACCTTTGCAGGCTGGTTAGCTGTAGAACAGCAGTTAACGTCTATAGGTCAGGGCCGTCAGGGTTTGCATTCATTTGCTAACTTTACCTGGCATGATCGCGATACTAACAAAGTGGATAATTCACAACAAATTGGTGTGAAATATATCGGTCTTGCGGACAGCCAGCCGAATGATATTTTAGGTCTGGCGGTCAATCGTGTACATATTAATGACCGGATCAAGAATCTGAATTTTGATGCGAGTGCAGAATACAATATTGAACTGAACTATAGCTATAACGCAACAAAGTGGCTGATGCTGCGTCCAAACCTGCAATATGTCATTAATCCAGGTTCAAGCAATAATGTAGATGATGCACTGGTACTCGGTTTGACTACACGAATCATCTTCTAAAGTTTGATCGTTCACGTTATAACTAAACAGGCTCTTGGGAGCCTGTTTTTATTTTTAGAGTGAAACTGGGCAATAAAAAGAGGAAATACAGCGTGGCATTACTATTTCAACCTATTCAATTTGGATCACTGCAACTTCAAAATAAAATCGTAATTGCGCCGATGTGTCAGTACTCTGCAACAGAGCAGGGGGAAATTACCTATTGGCACGAGCAGCAATGGGCCAACTATGCCTTATCGGGTGCAGGTTTATGTATTGTCGAAGCGACTGCGGTACAGCCAGAAGGCCGGATCAGTTATGCCGATCTGGGTTTATGGAATGACGAACAGGCAAAGCAGATCAAGACTTTACTGGAAAAAGTCAAATCCATCTCCCCGATGCCTTTTGCTATTCAGCTCGCACATGCCGGACGTAAAGCCTCAACAGATAAACCATGGGCAGGTAAAGGTCAATTTAAGCCGGATGAAGCATATGGCTGGCAAACTGTTTCTGCGAGTGATATTCCTTTTCAGACCGATGAACATCCACCTAAAGCCTTAAGCCAGTCGGAAATTGAACAGGTCATTGCTGACTTTGCAGAAAGTGCTAAACGTGCAGTTGAGGCCGGTTTTGACCTGATTGAGCTGCATGCAGCGCATGGTTATTTATTGCATCAGTTCATGTCACCACTTTCAAATAAACGTGATGATCAGTATGGCGGTTCACTGGAAAACCGGATTCGCCTGACTCTGGAAGTATTACAAGCCATGAAAGCGGCGGTTCCAGAAGGTTATCCAATTGGAGTACGTATTTCGGCCAGCGATTGGATGGATCAGCCAGATAGCTGGACCATTGACTCTTCAATTGAATTGTCCAAAGCACTGGAAGCTGCGGGTGCTGCCTATATTCATATTTCTAGTGCCGGTTTACATGCCAAACAGAACATTGATGTGAAGCCGAATTATCAGGTGCCTTTTGCAGATGCGATCAAGAAAGTCGTGAATATTCCCGTGATTGCCGTCGGTTTGATTACTGAAGCTAAGCAGGCAGAAGATATTTTACAAAAGGGCCAAGCCGACGCTATCGCACTGGCTCGTGCCATTCTTTATGATCCCCATTGGCCTTGGCATGCAGCGGCAGCACTTGAGGAAAAAATCAAGATTTCACCGCAATATCTGCGCTCTGCACCCCATGGTTTGAATCACCTGTTTGAGCCTTTTTAACACTGCTTTAGTCTCAGAAATTCTTATAATGGAATATCACTGGCAAGAGGATACTGCATTATGATTTTTGCGGTCATTGTGCCCATATTTTTATTGTTGGCGCTGGGTTATCTGACTGTAAAGAGTCAAGTGTTAAACAAAGAACAGGTGGGGACGGTCGGTGCCTTTGTGATTAAAGTAGCCTTGCCCTTGCTGTTCTTTCAGTCCCTTGCCTCCAAAGACCTGCATGAAATCTGGTATTTTGAATACTTTGCCGTGTATAGCAGCGTGACCTTACTGCTCTATGGTAGCGGTTTCTGGATCATGCGCCGTCATTTTCAGAATACGCATTCGCAAAGTGCAGTCTTGTCGCTGGGTGCTGCAATGTCAAATACCGGGCTGATTGGTACAGCTGTGCTTAGCTTATTGATCGGACAACAGGCGATGACCTATACCTCTCTGGTGGTCATCATTGAAAGCGTGTTGCTGATTCCGCTGGTGCTGGTCATGGCTGCGCTGGGCACACAACATCAGGCGAACCTTGGCGCCATTTTGAAAAGTGTGCTACTGACCTTGCTAAAGAATCCCTTATTTATGGGAGTGATGCTGGGCATGGCCTGTGCAGTTTTCCAGATTAAAATTCCAGTCTATCTCGATCAGGTCTTTGCCTTGATTGGTCAGACGGCCTCACCATTGGCCTTGTTTGCCATTGGAGGTGGGATCGTGGGAATGAGTCTGAAATATGTCAACCTGCAAAGTTTCTATCTGGTATTTTCCAGCAATATCATGATGCCGTTATTGATGTATCTGGGACTGAGCCAGTTAACTGATTTAAGTCAGGAAATGGTCCATGCTGGTACGCTAATTGCAGCTTTGCCGATGCCGACGATTTTTGGCATGCTGGGACAGGCGTATGGTTTGAATGATCGAACCTTAACGCCATTGTTGATGAGTACCATTGCCGGTTTTATCGTGACCAGTGGCTTAATTGCCTTGTGGTGGGGATAATCTTTTAGCAGATGGATGCTCTGCTACTAAAAAAAGCCCCAAATTGCATGGGGCTTTTTATATTTTAATTTTGTGGAATTAACTTAACTTTTCTTCGCAGGCGCTTTTTTCTGCTCAGCCAGCATTTTGTCTACCGCTGCCAAAGACTCTTTGGCCTGCGGAACATTTTGCTGCGCCAGTGCGGCAAAGATTTTCTTAGCTTCTGGCAGATTTTGCGGAACAATACTGCCATTGGCAAACATATTACCTACTGCCATCAGCGCCGGAATATAACCTTTTTTGGCGAGTTCCTGAATGCTGCTTAGGCCTTGCTGAATCGGTTTTTCATCTTTGTTTTTGAAACCGCTGCTGATGTCATATAAGGCTTTGGCATGAATGGCCTGCATATTGCCTTTGCTGATCAGCGGTTGCAGCTTTTGTAGTCCGGCTTTATTTGACGCTGTCGTATTTTCAGAAAATAGCAGTATGGCCAGATCAATGCTGGCATCATCAAATTTGGCTGCTGAAGCGCGTTCCAGATGCTGTTTGGCTTTGGCCAAATCCTGTTTGAGGCCGAGTGTGCCGGCTGCATAGTTTTTACCCAGTACATAATTGGCCACCGGATAGCCTTTGCTGGCTGCCTGCTCGTAAAGCTGAATGGCTTTTTTCTCGTCCTTGGTTGTACCTTGGCCGGTTTGGGTCAAATAGCCTAAGTTATATAAAGCTTGGGCATTTCCCTGACTGGCCAATTGATTCAAAGCGTCATAGGCACCTTTAAAATTATTGGCTTTGACCATGGCCTCAACTTTTTGGAATTGGGGATCGACTTGATCTTTTACGGTATTTGCCAGAGCGAATTGCGCAGAAAGGGCAAGAACTGTAGCGAGTACTAATTTTTTCATGGTTCCTATAACCTTATTATTGCTGGCACCTTATTCCTTGGTGCCGTTTTAATCATTTTCACTTACATCATAAAAGGATTTTGTGCTTTGTAAATATACAATTTGTCACTAAATACAAATCATCGAAGCACAATATACCGATTAAATCGATGCATGATTTGCACAGGTTTCTGATCAATTCTGCAGATATCAAAAGGATTACTTTGCTTCAGCCGACTTCTCTGATTAAATCTCGGTTTGAATCAGACTCCCAGGATTTAACCATGTTTGTCAAAACCATTAAACGTCACTATGACAGAATCAATGCTGATGAATCGATTGCCGATGAAGACAAGATTGATGCGCTGCTGATGAAACTTGGTGCAGAGTTTTTGATGAGTCAGGAAGACCGAGTATATGTCTTTCAAAAAGGTGAACTCACGGCAAAGTTTGATGCCAAACATGCGCGGGCCTATCATTTTAAAGATTATGTGGTAAAAGACATGAACAAGCTGTTTCATGGCTTCTAAAATAAAAAAGCCAAGAATTTTATCTTGGCTTTTTTATGAGTTATGCAGTGATTATTGCGGACGCGCTACATCACCGCTCAAAGCTTCCGGAAGTTCCAGTACTTCTAGGCCCAATTCGGTCAATGCTTCAGGTTTTGCAACGACTAGCGCTTTATAACCGTCGTCAATCGCGATGCTATTGACAATTTCAACATCATTATTCAGTTTGGTCGCAACATCAGGCACGGTACCTGTGCCTTGAACCAGATGTAACCAGTGTTTTGGCTTGGCTTTAAACCACAGGCGTGCAATGACTTCCTGACCCAAGTAGCAACCCTTGTCATAGTGAATGCCTTCGCGTTGATGCAAACGTAATTCTTGTGGTTGAAACAGGGTCGCGGTGGCAGCCTGAATCCAGGCCTGACCTGATTCAATGGCTTGCTGTTCCCACATCGTTACATCGGTTTCAGTCGTAACGAAGTCAGTATGAATGCCATTGATGACTGGATAAACTGGACCAACCAGTTCCAGTTTCATTTTTGAAAAGGCACCAAATTTTTTAATATGATTGGTCAGTTCCGTAGCCTGATCTTCAGTGCTGACGATTTCAAAGCTTTCCGGACTGATTTTTTTAAGCCATAAGCCAAATTGAATGCGTCCTTTCAGACTGCAGATTGCAGTATAGCGTGTCTGGTTTTCCGCCAAAGTTTCAGTATTCAAAGTCACCTGACCTTGAAGGAATTTTTGTGCATCTACACCATTCAGACTAAACAATGTAAAAGCAGGAGACGCTGCCATAATAAGCCCCGGTTTGAATACTATAAATCAATGCAGTTATTGTGCAGCAAGCATCAAATAGAGGCAAACAAAAAAGCCAACAATCGAAATCATTGGCTTTTAGCGAGCAGATCTTTAGTGGTGAAGGCTAGACGGTAATGGCGAATCACAAGGGAATTTTCCTCCACAGACCCGTACGGTTTCCATCATGCCCTGATCTTCATGGTCGAGGATATGGCAGTGCTGTACGAAGTCACCTTCAAATTTCTTGTAATGGCTTCTGAGAATAAATTTATAGTTAGCTTTTATAAAAAGCGTATCCTTAAATTGTCCTTTCATGCTACGGTATTGCACATCTTCAAGTCCATTTGGATCTGTGACTGGCTCAGATAATGCTTCACTGACATCTTTACCATCAGGATTCAAAATTTTAACAATCTGGAACGGGTTAACATGAATATGGAACGGATGACCGCCAAAATTTTCGGTTGTCAATTCCCATTCATCAGTCTGTCCAACTTGTAACTGACGGACATATTCGCCACCCACTGATCCCTCACCATCAAATTTATCTCCAAAACTTATTAAGTCACCACCTTCTTTATGGCGAAAGCCAAATTTCAAGCCATTCGCAAAAGCCAGCACAAAAGCACTGTACTGTTTTGGTCGGGCAGCAACCACCTTATCAATCTCTTTCGTCATCAATGATGGATGATCACTAAACGCAGAAAGATTAAGCTGAGATAACTGGGTCTGGATATCTTTGCTTAACCCAATTTTTTGTGCACGATCTTTCAGGAACTGGGGCAGCAGTCTGAGCCTTGGTTTTGGCTGCTTTTACATTAACCCATCCAAGCAGTTGGGCATTAAAAAGATTGGTTGGGGCAAGTTGAGGTGTAGTTTGGCCCGTTGGTAATGGCGCGTTAATTTCATCATCGATATTCAATTTGGTGTCAAAAATGCAGTATCTATTGGTGGTCGGAAAGGCAACCATTGCATCATGACGATAACCAGGATGGAACACGGACAGGGTTCTGGTCTGTACATGATTCATGGTTAAGCCATCTTGCGCGATGGTATGCACATTCAGGCTATTCAGCTTCTCAATTTCAGCTTTCTTGTCTGCCTCCTGATAGGCTGAACAGGCTTTAATGGTTTGCTCTGCAGTAAACTTACTGGAGTCAGGAATTTCCTTAATGATTAAACCAATAGTATCGCGTACACCGCCATGAATCATGCGCCAGCGGTTAAATACATTCTGTTCAACCTTCATTTCTCCCACAATTTTACCGTTGATAGACGTGTAGTAATTCTGGTTGGTCCAGAAGCCGCCAATAGACAGGTCATTATAATTTTCTAGCATGCCTATACCTACACCTTTACAGTTATTGGGAACAGCAAATGTGACATTAGGATCGGGATTGCTACAGCGATATTGGATTTGCTGGAACAACAGGATGTTTTCGTTTGGGTAACTGTTTTTTTCTTTCCATAGAATATCCATATCTCCAGTTGAAGTGACTTTGCTATTTTTGACTTTTGGTGTTCTTGAGCCTTCAACAATCAATGGGCCTGCCATGCCATTCGACACCTGAAGAGCAGTTGAGCCATGCAGATGGGCATGATACCAGTAAGTCCCTGCAGGATGATTCGGTTCCATTTTGAACTCATAATCAAATTTTTCCTGAGGTTTGAATTTCAGGAAAACATTATCACTATTGCCTTGAGGACTGACCCAGAAGCCATGGGTATGCAGGTTGGTGGTATTAAAGCAGTGTGGTTCATTTACATTCTCGACATGAGTTGGACAGGTTGTTTCTGACTCGGGTGGAAGCTGGTTATTCAGGTTAAGCGCCATGGTTTCACCCTGTTTGACCCGAATCTGTGGCCCGACCAATTGATCCTCAACATATTCACCAGTTTTTTTCTTATCAAATAAACTGGGTTTGGTTAAATAGCCTCTCAGCAGCACCTGATCCCATAAGCCGTTTCTGGGGTTATAGAGCTTGTTAGTCTTATAGGCCACGATCAGCTCATATTTGCCTTTGGCACTTTTCGGTAACAGGGGTGGGTTGCTAATCAAGCTGTCTGATGTTGTCGGAACGGGATGTGAGGGTTTGGGTGAAGGTGTGGGGTGTGAGGGATGAGAGGGTTGGGACGGATTAGAGGGATTTGACGGTGGTGATGGATTTTTTGTTCCATCCCAACCGCGAGCTAAGAGCATCAAAATGGCGGCTATAGCTCCGAATATTGCGATTTTCAACATTTCAGTTCTGCCTGTTATGGTTATTGTTTTAATGTGAGGATTGTGAATAACGTGACATACGTCACACTGAGCTTCTGATAGTTTTGGAAAATCTGTTATCCCAAATTAGGGGATTGAAATTTTGCTAAATGCGGCGGCAGGACAGGCCTATGAAAACCAGTGAGACTATATTTTTTTATCTTTAAAAAAATGCACATAAAATTAATTATTTATTAGTGATATTAGTGGGTTAGGGTAATAATCAAATAAAAAGATAGAGAAATATTTTGCAACATAAGACTAAAGAATAAGGCGAATTATTCAGATTTTTTTAGCAAAAGACCGCTTTAAAGCAAAAATTCTAAAGTCTGTGTAACAAATTTTTGCGAAAATACCGATTTTTATAATTAAGTATTTGAAAAATATAAAATTTGGGAAATGCTATTTGTGCGGCGTACAATGCTGCTATTACAAAAGTAACTCATCGATATCTATTGATGAATAAAAATAGAGATAAACGAGGGCAGGCAAGCTTATGAACAACAACTACCGTAAACCGCTGCAATCCACCCAGCTGGAATATTATGACGTGCGACAGGCCATAGAAGATATTCAGCCAGGCGCATATGCCAAACTTCCTTATACTTCCAAAGTCCTGGCAGAGCAGTTGGTGCGTCGTTGTGATCCTGCCATTCTGGAACAGTCTTTACGCCAGCTGATTGAGCGTAAACAGGAACATGATTTTCCCTGGTATCCGGCACGTGTAGTGTGTCATGACATCTTGGGGCAAACGGCACTGGTTGACCTTGCCGGTTTACGTGATGCGATTGCCGATCAGGGCGGTGATCCATCGAAAGTCAATCCGGTAGTTCCAACCCAGCTGATTGTCGACCATTCACTGGCGGTTGAGTTTGGTGGTTTTGATCCGGATGCCTTTGAGAAAAACCGTGCCATTGAAGACCGTCGTAACGAAGACCGTTTCCATTTTATTGAATGGACTAAAACCGCATTTGAAAATGTCGATGTAATTCCTGCCGGTAATGGCATCATGCACCAGATCAACTTGGAGAAAATGTCTCCGGTGATTCAGAACCGTGATGGTCTGGCATTCCCGGATACCTGTGTTGGTACAGATTCGCATACACCTCATACAGATGCATTGGGCGTGATCTCGATTGGTGTTGGCGGCTTGGAAGCCGAAAACGTGATGCTGGGCCGTGCATCGTGGATGCGTCTGCCAGATATTATCGGTGTGGAGCTGGTGGGCCAACGTCAGCCGGGTATTACCGCAACGGATATCGTCTTGGCATTAACCGAATTCCTGCGTAAAGAGCGTGTGGTTGGCGCATATTTAGAATTCTTTGGTGAAGGTGCTGACAGCATGTCGGTGGGTGATCGTGCCACGATTTCTAATATGACCCCGGAATATGGCGCAACGGCTGCGATGTTCTATATCGACCAGAACACGATTGATTATCTGACCTTGACCGGTCGTGAGCCTGAGCAAGTCAAACTGGTTGAAACTTATGCCAAGGAGATCGGGCTTTGGGCATCGGATATGACTCAGGCGGAATATCCGCGTGTATTGCGTTTTGATCTATCGACTGTGACACGTAACATCGCTGGCCCATCGAATCCACATGCACGTGTATCAACCTCTGACCTGAAAGAAAAAGGTATTGCCGGTAATTTAGAAGCAGCTCGCGCGCAAGAAGCGGAAGGCTTGATGCCAGATGGCGCGGTGATTATCGCGGCGATTACCTCTTGTACCAATACCTCTAACCCACGTAATACCGTGGCGGCAGGTTTACTGGCACGTAAGGCCAATGAATTGGGCTTGGTCCGTAAGCCTTGGGTGAAATCTTCTTTTGCACCGGGTTCTAAAGCAGCAGCACTTTACCTTGAAGAAGCAGGCGTATTGCACGATCTGGAAAAATTGGGCTTTGGTATTGTGGCCTATGCATGCACGACCTGTAACGGTATGTCGGGTGCGCTTGATCCAAAGATTCAGCAGGAAATTATTGACCGTGACCTGTATGCAACAGCGGTGCTTTCGGGCAACCGTAACTTCGATGGGCGTATCCATCCTTATGCGAAACAGGCATTCTTGGCTTCACCGCCTTTAGTGGTGGCGTATGCGATTGCCGGTACGATTCGTTTTGACATCGAAAAAGATGCTTTAGGAAATGATAAAGACGGTAACCCGATTTATCTAAAAGATATCTGGCCATCGGATGAAGAAATTGATGCGCTGGTAAAAGTGGCTGTAAAACCAGAACAATTTAAAAAAATCTATATTCCGATGTTCGATTTGGGTGTGAATGAAAAGGCAACAAGTCCGCTGTATGACTGGCGTCCGCAAAGTACGTATATTCGTCGTCCGCCGTATTGGGAAGGGGCTTTGGCTGCACCGCGTACATTGTCAAATATGCGTCCGCTGGCGATCTTGGGCGACAACATCACCACCGATCATTTGTCACCATCGAATGCCATTGTTTTAGACAGTGCTTCGGGTGAATACCTGAAAAAAATGGGTGTGCCTGAGGAAGACTTTAACTCTTATGCAACGCATCGCGGTGATCACTTGACTACGCAACGTGCAACATTTGCCAACCCGAAACTGTTTAATGAGATGGTGGTGCGTTCTGATGGTACCATCAAGCAGGGTTCGAAAGCACGTGTGGAGCCTGAAGGCGAAGTAATGCGGATGTGGGAAGCCATTGAAATCTACATGAACCGTAAACAGCCGTTGATTATTATTGCTGGTAAGGATTATGGTCAGGGTTCTAGCCGTGACTGGGCGGCGAAAGGTGTGCGTCTGGCAGGTGTAGAAGCAATTGTCGCTGAAGGTTTTGAGCGTATTCACCGTACCAATCTGGTCGGTATGGGGGTGTTGCCGCTTGAGTTTAAACCGGGTACAGATCGTAAGACTTTAGGTCTTGATGGTACTGAGCTGTACAGCGTGATTGGTAATATCGCGCCACGTTCGACGTTGACTTTGGTGGTTGAACGTTCAACCGATGATGGTAAGAACCAGATTATTGAAGTGCCTGTGACTTGCCGTCTGGATACTGAAGAAGAAGTGCATGTGTATGAAGCGGGTGGGGTATTACAGCGCTTTGCACAGGATTTTTTGGAAGGGAATGTGGCTTAATCTTTTTTAAAATCACCCCTAGCCCCTCTTTGAAAAAGAGGGGAACTTCCTCCTTTTTTAAAGGTGAGAAGCATTGCTTCGCAAGGGTGGATTAAAGTTGTTGATATTGTTTAAAAAAGACCCTACTGTGAAGTGGGGTTTTTATTTAGAGCATTAATGTCTTTATCAAGAAAATACAAACAGGTACTTTTCTTTTTAAACTTAAGCAATTGAGCTTCCTCAATGATTAAAGACGTCTATAACTTTAAGGGAATATAAAATTTCATATGGCTATGGCGATAATTTTGTATTAACGCACTGCGCTATACTTGACCTTATGCATCACTTATCTCAATGTTATTAAACTAGTTAACTTGAAAAAAATAATAAATTATCACTTAATTAATGAGTTATTGAATAATAATTAGAAATACTACTTTGCCCAAATGCCATCATCATTTACAAAAATGGACAATAGACATTCATCACTAGAGGGTTATACTAGATAGACCATTTCTAAAACCATGGAGAACAAAGATGGTTACTGCTGGCGAAAAACCCGGAACAGGCTTCTATTTTTGTGTTCAATGCGGACACCGCACCTACTTAGAAATTGGTACTGATCGTTTACCACCGTGTACCAAATGCCAAGGCAATCAATTTAACAATAAGAATGCCTAAGCAAAACAACTCAAACAGTTACCCTCTGTTTTGAACGAAAGCCCTATTACTCGATAGGGCTTTTTGCTGTGGTATCCAAATTTCATACATAGAAATAAAAAATTATTATGAGAAAACAGTTTTATATCGGGAGGAGAATCTTGGTTTAAAGTAAAAAATTATAATAAATTCAAAAAATTACTTGAACTATTGTTATAAAAGGTATAGGTTGTCTGCTTTAAAAATTAGCTAACCACTTAGAATTAAGGTTAGATATTTCCGGGGGGAAACAATGAAAAAATTTACAGCTTTAGTAATAGGAAGTGTGATGTTATTTACTTCAGGCTGTGCGACGATGTTTAATGGTTCAACACAAACTGTGAATATCCGTAGTAACGATGAATTGGCTAAGTTATATGTCAATGAAGAATATATGGGTCAGCGTAATACTGTTTATACTTTCAAAAAGAAAGAAAATTATGTAATTAAAGCAGAGAAGCAAGGCTGCCAAACCAACATCGTTATTCCACAAAAAACTTTTGATCCAACAACCTTATTAGGTGTTTTCTTGGATTGGGGAATTATCTCTATTCTCGTTGTGGATGGTGCTGCTACTGGTGCATGGCAAAAATTCAGCCAGACAAGTTTTGTAGTGGATCCTAATTGTTAAATAGTTCACTCCGATTTAAAAAATATCCCATTAAATAATGGGATATTTTTTTTTATAGATTTTATTTTCTTAAAATATTATTGTTTGAAAATTAACCAATAAAACCCCATATAAAACCCTAGATTCATCGTGTTTAGGGCAGCTCAATTGCAATATTATCTTGATCTTAATCATGACTCAGGTGTTGCCAATTACGAGATTGGTAACGAGTTTATTCGGGTTCAATTTAAGAAAACCTCGAAAGTTTATACCTACAGCTATAGCAGTGCCGGCTATCAGCATGTCGAAAACATGAAACAGCTTGCCCAATATGGCGATGGGCTAAATGCCTATATCAATCATCATACTCGACAGCTTTTTGTACGTTAAAACTGGTCTGCTTCTTGCTTCAATGAAAGTCCTAAAAGGCAAATATTTTCTAAAGAGTAAATATCTGCCTAGAAATAGTGCAAGTGCATATATTAAAAAGAGGGCTATCACCTATGGATATTCAACAGCACGCACCAGAGTCAGGAAAGTTAGATAAAAAAGCCCATTTCTATTCTGCATGGCCACTGATCCTGATTCTTTTTGGGGGCGCGATTGGCTCGGTTTACGCTGTGATCGCTTATTTGCTTAATTTGAAAATTTATAGTTCTGAGTTGACTAGAATTAATAAGGTACTGGCTAATTTTCTGTGCGGGATGTCCGCGATTAGTGCCTGGTGGTTTAGTGCGCAATGGATTCAGGGAAAATTCTTTCAATAAAACAGCAATCCTGTCCTGAATGTAAATTGCAATAAAGTCTCATTTTGGCGAATAAAAAAGCATAAAAAATTGGAAATGGAATTTATTTCTCTATATGTGGGTTAATAATGAAATAAATTTTCAGATTCATGGAAAATTAAAAAAACATAGGAAATTAATCCCGTCCATCTTTGCCTAATATAGCTCTCAAGGGTGTGATGGGATCGGAAAGAGTAGCATGCTGCGAGCGGCGCAAAACGCGAGTGCAGTACGAACCCAAAAGGTCTCGATCCGGCTTAGGACGCTATAGACCAAAAGTTTATAGGCTATAAGATCAGGTCTTACAAAGAATGATAGTTGAAGTAAACCATTGCGAGTTTTCCCAACACCCTAAAAAATTCTCCAGAAATATACGTAGAATTAAAAATTAAAATAAATATAAATCATGAATTTAATAAAAATATCCAGCTAAGCAAGATACAAATAAGCCCTTCATTTCTCAACCTGATCTGTTATTTTAAAAACATCAGTTGCCCCTTAGGGGAATCCTCATGAATCTCGATATCTGGTGTCGTTTTTTACTGTTTTGCACACTCATCAATTATGTCATTCTCATGATCTGGTTCGTGGTCTATGTCTTTGCCCGAAACTGGATGAAGCAGGTGCATGGAAAATGGTTTCGGCTGTCAGATACCAGTTTCGATATGATTCATTATTCGGGTATGGCGCTCTATAAAATTGGGATTCTGCTATTTAACCTGACGCCGTTAATTGCAATCTATCTGATGAATCAAAGCTAAGTGCGATGTTGTGATTGAATTTTCAAGTGATAAAAATAAGATTGGATTAATATCATTTTATCGCTACTTGATAGCGTGGCAGGATCAATAAGAACGAAAAAAGATTTCAAAGGAGTTGAAGGATGAATCAATTCAAACCGGCCCTGATTTTAGGTGCCTTGATCGGCTTGGGAATGATTATTGCAGGATGGATTCTCGGCAATAGCGCGCTGAAAATTAAACAGTATGAACGTATAGTTTCGGTCAAAGGCTTGTCGGAACGCGAAGTCAAAGCCGATGTGGCGGTATGGCCAATCCGCTTTAATGCCGGCAGTCAGGATCTGGCTGAATTGTACGATACCATGCAAACCAATACCCAGGAAATTCAGACCTTCTTAAAAAATGAAGGATTTAGCGTGGAAGAAATTACCAGTGCTTCACCGAGTATTACTGATAAATATGCCCAGCAATATGGCGGGGATGCCAATGTCGCACTGCGTTATACCGCCAGCCAGACCATCACCGTCTATACCCACAAAATAGATGCAGTACGCGCGGCACAAAGTCGCCTGGTGGCCTTGGGCAGAAAAGGCATTGCCTTTGCAGGGGATGATTCTGGGCAAAGAACGGAATATTTATTTACCAAGCTGAATGACATCAAGCCGGCGATGATTGAACAAGCCACCGAAAATGCCCGAAGTGTGGCAGAAAAATTTGCTGCAGATTCAAAAAGCAGTCTGGGCAAAATCAAGTCCGCCAATCAGGGGCTGTTTAGTATTGAAGATCGCGACAGCAATACGCCGTATTTGAAAAAAGTACGCGTGGTCTCGACGGTCGATTATTATCTGGCAGATTAAGCTGAGCTGGTCAAGCACGGTAATTGACAGCCTAGAAGCCGCTTGTTATTTTGCGCGCATTATTCCAGATGCTGTACCCTTAAAATGCCCATCAACCATGACTTTGTCTATTGTCCACCGCAAGAACCACTGCATATCGTTTATGAAGATGATGATCTGGTGGTAATTGAAAAGCCGGCCGGATTATTGTCGGTTCCGGGGCGTTTACCTGAACATCATGACAGTGCCTATTTGCGGGTTCTGAACCAGTATCCGCAGGCCAAAATTACCCATCGTCTGGATATGGCCACCTCCGGTATTTTGATGTTTGCCAAACACCGCGATGCAGAAGTGGCGGTGAGTAAAATGTTTCAGGCACGCACGGTACATAAAAATTATGTTGCACTGGTACAAGGCAAACTTGAAGGTGAGGGCAGCGTTGATGTGCCTTTGATTACCGACTGGGAAAACCGTCCGCGTCAGATGGTGCATTTTGAACTGGGCAAGGCCGCCAAAACCCTGTATCAGGCCTTAGAATATCTACCCCAGCAAGACATTAGCCGGGTACTACTGACACCAATTACTGGCCGTTCCCATCAGCTACGCGTGCATATGCTGCATATCGGTCATCCCATTACTGGCGATAAAATTTATCATCCTGAACCCCAGCGCAGTCCTTTAAATCGTATGGCCTTGCATGCCAGTTATTTGGCTTTTACCCAGCCTTTGAGTGGTGTCCCGGTTGAAATAAAGGCAGAAATACCATTCTAATTTGATTCTGCTTAATAGTTAGATTCAACCGGACACATGCTTTTTAAGCTCATAAATATGATGAGGTTCAAGCCCTTAAACTGGGCAACCCGAATAAAAAGTGTGAGAATTTATTTCGATAGTAGCTTGGAGATGAGTAGCTTTACAAGCATGTTCAAATGAAATTTTCTACTGATCCATTGCCTGATCGGTTGTCACTACCGCACATAAATTTTTAATGTTCGGTTTATCTCTTGATGATGAGCCTAGAGAATTTTTATTCTTTTATCTCCCACTATAGGCCTGATGCCTTTATTTTTATGGTTTTTTAACCTTCCTTTCATTATTTTTAAACTTTCAAATTATATCCTTTGATATAAAAAATATCGTAAGTTGTTTCAGAATGGATTTGTCTTGAGCTGGAAAGTAGTCAGTCATACATGACTTACACATAAAAATTTTGTAGAAAAATAAAATGAATGAATGACTTAGTATTGATCAACGGCTTTGATTATCTGGCCGAAGTGATGCAAAATTAATCATGACTTTATAATAAATTTTTAATTTGATGGTTTAGGGCGCTGCCCGGGGTTAAAGGAAAGAACGATGCTCAGTATGGCTCTCTTCGTTCTCGCGAGTATTTTAATATGTGCATTGCTATGGAGCTTAAAGGTACAGGCTTCATTACGCAGCAATATCCAGTTTTTACAGGAAAACCTGGATCATTCCCGCAGCAAATTGGCAGATTATGAAACTCAAGTCGATGAATTGAATTATGAAATCACCCAATTGCGGGTACAAAATGGCAGTTTAAACATTGCCCTGAATAAATATAAAAAATATCAGGATATCTGGGATATCGAGCAATATATTATTAACCGGACTTTGCAGGCTGAAAACTTTGTTGAAGCGACCAAGCTGGATGCTTCGATCATGATCGATGATCTCAAAGCCTATATCGCAAGAGTAAAAGATTATCTTGCCCAGTTTCAGGCGCAGGCCGTGGCCGAGGTTGAGCAGGAGGCCCGACAAAGTTTGCACGGTTATTATGAACAGGCTAAACAACAGCATCGCTTGCAAGAGGTATTGAGTGCTTTACAGCATAAAATACAGGCCCAGCGCTTCGGCTTGCAGCTTCCCGCAACACAGGTTTTAGAGCAGCTGATTGAGGGTTATAGCGAAACGGATGCGGTTGGGCATTTACGCAATGTCCGTGACAGAATTCAACAGGCCATAGAAAAACAGCAGGTGGCGAGCTGTAATTATGTCGACGACAATCGCCGTCGAAGTACTATTGAAATCCTGAGTCTGGCTTTCAACTGTAAGGCAGATTTATATCTCTCTCAATTAAGCACAGAAAATTTGGGCGAGATATTGCAGGCCTTAAAGGATGATTATGTCTTGCTGAATTATACCGGGCAGACACTGAGTCAGGCGATGATTCAAGAATCCTATCTTGATCTGCGTTTAGAAGAACTCAAGTTTGCTGCGCTGGTTTTGCAATTGGAACAGGATCATCTGCATCCACACATCGCGTAGATCATGACATTCATAGGTCTAGAAGATTTTTACCAGAGTATTCTGAATGCCATAAGTTGGTTTAAATCCTGATATTTTTCAGGATTTTTGGCCTTGAGGAATCTTGACTATATTGATCCTCTTACTTATTTTTATATTTATAAAAATCATATGTTTATTTATGGTTAAAAGATAATATTTTTTGTCTGTATCTCGATAATTGTACAAAAATCAGCTAATCTTAAATGCAGAATAAAACAGCATCATAATAAGGATACTTCTATGTCACGTGATTACAATCAATTCCCTGACGATGAAAATGGCAATGTACTGTGGCAAATGCATCAGGATGGCGACGACTTGCAAGAAGCGCACGAAATTGAATTTTCGATTGCCTTTGCGGATGAAGCGCAGGCAGATCGCTGTGCCTTGCATCTATTAAAAGAAGAGCAAAAAATCAGCCTGTTTCAGGACGAAGAAAGCGATACCCTGGAATGGATTATCACGATTTATGTGTATATGGAGCCTGCCTACGAAGATATCGTGGATCTGGAACAATGGTTCAGCAAAATCGCTGCACAATTTCAGGGCGAATATGATGGCTGGGGCTGCATGGCCTATGTCTATGATGATGAGCTGGATGACGAAGAGAGCAGCCTGCGTAGTAGCTGATCATGCTTGTATTTAAAGCATTTAAAATAAGAGACCCGGTGCTGCCGGGTTTTTTTATTGCTCTATTTAATTGCTACACGAAGATTTGAGCTTGAGTATAGATACATACTCATTATATATAGCCAGCTCAAAACTGGATAAAATAACTCAAATGAGTACTTAACTCAGGCTGATGATGCTGAGGATTTAGTTACAACAAATGCAGGGAATATCCCGCAATAAAAAATAATAAGAACAAAGGACAAGAAAAAATGAGTTACACCTTAAAAATGCATCGTGTGTTCAGCGCACCACCGGAGCGGGTGTATCGTGCCTTTGTGCATCCGGATGCACTGGCCAAATGGCTGGCACCACATGGCTTTATTGCCAAAGTAGAACATGCGGAAGTTAAACCCGGCGGCAGCTATAAAACCACCTTTACCAATTTTTCTACCGGGACCCAGCATCATTTTCATGGTGTTTATCATGAGGTCATTCCCAATCAGTTGCTGCGCTATACCGATCAGTTTTCTACCCCCGAATTGCAGGGTGAAATAGAGGTCACGATCATCTTTGAAAAAGTGTCAATCGGTACCGGTTTACACCTTATTCAGGTGGGTTATCCGGATGTGGTGCCGCCAGCGGTATGTCATTTGAGTTGGCAGGAATCACTGCAACTCCTGTCTTTGCTGGTTAATCCGCAGATTTCAGACAATTAATTCCTTGGATCTCCTGTGTTGGTTTCATCCCAATGTCCTCTCCATCAGCGCGCCTGACAAAGATGCTATACTGTGCGCTTATTTGTTTCATTTATTTTATTTTTCTCTTTTTTTCGAGGTTCTTATGGGTCTGCCAAACTGTCCAAAATGTCAATCTGAATATACCTATGCAGATGGCGATCTACTGATCTGTCCAGAATGCGCACACGAGTGGAAAGAAGGTGAAATCACTGAAGAGCAAGTGATCATTAAGGATGCCAATGGCAATGTGCTGGCGGACGGTGATAGCGTAACGGTGATTAAAGACCTGAAAATCAAAGGTTCATCTTCAGTGGTGAAAGTGGGCACCAAAGTCAAAAGTATCCGCTTGCTGCCTGATGCTGCCGATGGGCATGATATCGATTGTAAAATCGAGGGAATCGGCCCGATGAAACTGAAATCAGAATATGTAAAGAAAGCTTAAATTTAGCCCTAGACTAAAATTCTGACGAGAGAATAATACGGTTGATTAATCGTATTATTCTCATTATTGCTGAAATTCTGGGCAGATTATTTTCCTGTTGCCCTGATCCTCACGTTTCGATTTGAGACCACTTTAATGCCACACCTGCATCTGGAATATTCTGACAATCTGCAACATATCGAGATCAAACCCTTATTGGTCGTGATCCATCAGGCACTTTTTAACGCCGGCCATGTCACCGATCCCAATGATTTAAAAAGTCGTGCGATTATGCAGCAGGATTATGTGATTGGACTGAATGCTGTTACAGATCAGGCCTATGTGCATGCTAAAGTTTCACTGTTGAGCGGGCGCAGTGTCGAAGTTCGTCAGGCAATTTCCGAATTGGTGCTCGACGTCATGCAGCAATATATTGCGGCCCAGCCAGACTTAAAAATACAGCTTTGTGTCGAAATCATTGAAATGCCAAAGCAGACCTATAGTAAAGCCATTATCTGAATGATGGCTTTTATCTGTTGATATGGCATGGATCAAATGCCTTAAAACTTTATTAATGCCATACGAAATTTATAAACAGATCGACTTGGTCTGTAACAGCCCGCTATCTTATTCAGATCTAAAATTATTTCTATTTTTAAATGACGCTTTATGTCATTTACAGGCATGCAATAAAAGTTCTAAAGTAACTTTTAATCGCTGCTGATTTTTGAATCATCCAATTTAGAAACAGCATATTCATCCTGATTGAAATAAAAATAATTTAAAAAATAATCTTCAGGTGAGCTGTATCCAATCCGGCAGTGGGAAGAGCAAAGCGAGAATAACGCTTTAGCATAGGCATAATAATAAGAACAAAAAGATCAGAAATCCGGTGAGTTGATTGAATCCCAGATTTCAGGTCTGACTTGTCCGGTTGAAGGAAATTTTATGCAGGTTTTTGGGGATGAAAAATTGGCTCAGGAAGTCATGGCATTTCTTCAGGAGTGGGATAATGCCGTAGCCAGACTTGAAATTCAGGATATTGTTCAATTATGCCGACCCGATATCCGTCTGGTCGATGTCAGTATGGAAGTGAAAGGTGTAGAAGCCTATCAGGCACTCTGGCAGCAATATCGGGCATTTATACCGGAAGGCATACGCATCGAACGCCAAGACCTTAATATTCATGTCACTTCTGATCTGGCTGTAGTCGATGGTTATGTACGGGTGAGTTATGCGGTGATTGAACCGATTCTCCAGCTGGGCTGGTGTCGGGTCAGCATGTGCTTGAGCAAGCAGCAGGGCAAATGGCAATTGCTGCATCAACATACTTCAGTCCCTGTGCAACTCGAAACCCGGAAAATGCGCCGGATCAAAAGCGTGAGTTAATCTATTTACCTGAAAAGATTTAAGTGAAATATCTTTGCAAATGATTACAGGAATACCTTTGTAACAAAAATATAGAAAGTCCTAAATTATGTTGAAGGAATAATATTTTAGGACTTTTCAGGTGGATAACAACAAGAACAGTCAAGTAAAACCACGACAGGCCAACCTGCAACAACAGACTGAAGTATTGATGCCGGATCAGTCCGAGCGGCAGCGCACCCAACATGCACTCAGAATGATGGCAGGCTTTGTAATTGCTGCTGTAGTCATGACGGCATTGTATTTTGGCCGTGATATTTTTATTCCGCTGGCTTTGGCCATTCTGCTGGCATTTTTACTTTCTCCTCTAGTTTCTCGCTTAAAGCGCTGGGGCTGTCCCCAATGGGCGGCGATTGGCCTGGTCATGTGCCTGACCTTGTCATTTCTGGGCGGCACTGCAACTTATCTGGGGGTGCAGCTTGGTAAGCTGAGTCAGGAACTGCCGCAATATCAGGACACCATCCAGCAAAAACTGAAAATGCTCGAAAATTATCGTCAGGGACCGAGTATGTGGGACGGTGCGATCCAGACCTTTGACACGGTAGAAAATTCGATAGACACCCAAGAACAGGAAACAGAAGACCCGAATGTGCAGAATGTCAAAGTCGTGGGCCTGGAACCAACGAGTGAAGAGGCTGCGCTGGACTGGTTGAATAAAATTCTGAATCCACTGGCGATTATCGGGATTGTGTTCCTGTTTATGGTATTGATTTTATTCAATGGCAAAGACTTGCATGACCGTTTTCTGAAACTCTTGGGCGGTAATCTGAATATCGGCACCGATGCGCTGGATGATGCCGGCAAAAGTATCGGAACCTATTTGCGCATGCAGCTGCTGGTCAATGTCACTTATGGTATTCCCATGGCGATTGGGCTGTTATTGATTGGCGTGCCAGCAGCGATCATGTGGGGGCTGGTCGCGGTGGTTATGCGTTTTGTACCCTATGTTGGCCCGATCGTTTCAGCTATTTTCCCGATTACACTGGCTTTCGCCGTTGATCCGGGCTGGGACATGGTGCTCTGGACTGTGGCCTTGATACTGGTGCTGGAACTCATCAGCAATAACGTGATTGAACCGTGGCTCTATGGGGAAAGTACCGGTCTGTCTACTTTGGCAATTATTCTGGCTGCTACGTTCTGGACCACCCTCTGGGGACCGGTAGGGCTGATCTTGTCGACGCCTTTGACTGCCTGCCTGCTGGTTTTGTCCAATTATGTACCGGCACTGGGTTTTGTCAAAACCTTACTTGGCAGTACGCCAGTATTGTCACCCTCCGAACGCTTTTACCAACGACTGGTGGCTGATGAAGTCAATGATGCAATGCAGGTAGCCAATGATTACATCTGTGCGCAATTACCGAAAAAGCCCAGTGCAGAGGAGGTGGCCCGTCGGGTACAAATGTTCTATGGCGAAGTGGCCATTCCAGCCATTCGGATTTATTCTCAAGGACATGATACCGATGTCACTGCCGAACACCGGTTGCGTCTTTATCAGGGCTTGCAGTTCTTTAATCATGCGTTTCAAAAAGCCTATCCGAGTAAGATGAGTGCCGAGCAGCCCGAAGTTTATTGTGTTGGTGCGCGTTGGGAAATTGACACCCAGATTTCTGCCATGTTGGCGCATGCCCTAAATCTCAAAAATATTGCTGCCCGAAATGATCTGGATGTGCTGATTCAATCGAGTGAATCAGGAAAGGGTATTGTACTGCCAGCTTCGATCAAGATTTTATGTGTGTCTATTTTTCATCATGCGCCTGCGGCACAGATTCGGTTGCTGAAATATAGACTGGCGCAGCAATATCCTGAGCTGAAAATCATTTTTGCGACTTGGAGTGTGATGCAGCTGGAGCTTCTGGATGAACTGCAACAACGTTTTGAGCTGCAGGCACTGGTCAATAATGTCGATGATCTGATTCTGACTATCGAAACTTATACCTTGAATGAAGGGGAAAGCTGGTTTGAGAATCTGGAGATCAAGAATGAAAAAGAACGGCAGCAGGCCTTAAATGAGTTGGGATTATTAGATCACTTTCATCAGATCCTTTATAAACAATATATTGAAGAAGCCCGTCAGGCTTTTGATGTCGACTACGCGCAAATTTCCTGGCTGAATCAGCATGAAATGTATATTCCAGTCAGTCCTTTTACCCAGGAGGCAACCCAGCAAATGTGCAAGGATTCAGTCTGCACCCATCTGCTCTATCAGAATGAACCTTTGGTGATAGAAGACTTGCAGCGTGACCCGCGCTTTCCACATCTGTCAGAATTAAGACAGTATCATATCCGTTTCTATGCCGGTGTGCCCTTAAAAGATAAAAATGGAATTGCGCTTGGGAGTCTGTGTCTGCTGGATAAACAACCGAGACAGATGCAGGCCGAAGATATGATTCTGCTTAAGGCTTTGGCACAGGATTTAATGGCGACTTTGAGCAACGAGCGTAAGAAAAAAGATAAACAGAAGCAGATTGAGCAGATGCAGCCAGCCACCTCGGCAAGCATTTTAAATAAGGACTAAATGATGAAACAAAAATGGATCTACAGCATCAAAATCATGAGTATCACATTTGGTCTAGCCAGTATCAGCTCATTAAGTCTAGCGGCCATGCAGGGACTGCATTTTTCACATAAAGACTGGGAAATTGCCTGTGATAATACCGGCACCTGCCGCGCTGCCGGTTATCAATCGGATCAAGATATTGATCAGCCAGTTTCAGTTTTATTGGAGCGTGCGGGGGGTGTAAACAGTGTTATCAAAGCCCAAGTCCAGATTTTACCCTTAGCTGCTGCCACACCCACACGACAGCTTCAGCTACAAATTGCCAGCACACCTTATGGCGTGATTGGTCTCAATCGGGAAGGAATAGGGCAACTCAATAGCAGTCAAACGCGTGCCTTGCTGAAAGCAGTGCAGGGAACGAGTCCAGTGATATTTAAAAATGCGCAATCACGCTGGAACTTATCGACCGCCGGTGCCAGTGCCGTTTTACTGAATATGGATGAATTTCAGCGTCGACTTTCTACGCCCTCAGCCTTGATCAGGCCGGGGAAAAAATCCAATCAGGCGGTGCTCAAAGCTGCAGCGATACCGAAAATTCAGATACCAAAATATCAGTCAGGCAAAGTCACTCAAGCGAAATTGAATACGGCAGCCAGTCAGCAGATGATTCGAAAACTGAAAGCCACCACCAACGAGGATCAATGTGATTTGCTGTTTAGCCAGCGTTTTCTCAATGATGATGTCATGACCATTTATCCCATTAATGCCCAGAATCAGCTGGTTCAGGTGCCGTGCTGGCGCGGGGCTTATAATATGGGTAGTGGCTTCTGGCTGATGGATCAAAATAAGCAACTGAAACAGCTAGTAACCACCTCGGGAGAAACATTTAGCCAAGGCCAGATATTTTCTGGGCATAAAGTACGTGGTTTGGGTGATTGTCTGAGTCAGGACGAATGGGCCTGGAATGGCAAGAAATTTGTCAAAAGCTTCAGTAGTCTGACCGTGCAATGTAAAGGCTTCGCCGGTGGTGCTTGGAATTTACCGACCTACGTAAGCAAAGTCATTTATCAGGCCAAATAGTATTGTTTATAAAATAGCAGCGATAAAAAAAGCCTGACGCATTCAGGCTTTTTAATTTTAAAACATGTGATTTTAAAAACGCTTTGGAATTCTCTGGCCATTTGGAACAGGAATTTCAGCATTTTTTAATACTCCAAATAGCCAGGTTTCAGCATACTGTACTGCAGTTTTTAACTGGTCGCCCATGGCCAGACGTCCGGCTATGAAACTGGCCAATGAACAGCCTGAACCATGATATTCACCTGGTAGACGTGGACAGCGAGTTTCGTTGACCAGTTCACCTGCAATATACAGGCTGTTCTGAATGTAATCTGGCGTATCTTCATGACCGCCTTTGACCAAAACCGCCTGTGCACCCATTTCAAATAATTTTTGAGTAGCCAGTTTGAGGTCCTGCTCACCCGTTAGGGCACGTAGTTCAACCGTATTCGGCGTTAAGATGGTGGCCAATGGAATCAGCTGGGTAAATGCTTTGACCAGCGTTTCCTGATTGCCCAGCGAACCGCCACTATTGGCGACCAAAACCGGATCCAGCACATACAGATAATCTGGATGTGCAGCCAGAAACTCGGCCAGTGCTGCGATATTGTCTGTGGTGCCTAACATGCCAGATTTTACGCAACGAATGGGCAGGTCATTGACCACCGCATTGGCCTGTGCCAACAGCAATTCTCTGGAAGTGGCTTCGAAACCAAAAACCTGCTGTGAATTTTGAATAGTGAGGGCTGTGCAGGCAATTGCCGCATGTGCACCACTTTGACCAATGGCTTCAATATCTGCTTGAAGGCCGGCTCCACCTGAAGGGTCTAAACCGGAAAAGCAAAGTACGGTAGGGCGCAAAATGATGTCCTTCATTCACTAAAATTGCATTAGTATAGGCAAATTTGAATGAACTCTCGATATTAATTTATATCGGTACTAATGAGAGGGGATGGGCGGTGATTAAGAATATTTTAATTGATCTGGATGGGACATTAACCGATCCGAAAGTGGGGATTACGACGTCTGCACGCTATGGTCTGGAAAAGATCGGTCATCCGATTAGTGACGAGATCAATATCGACTGGATTATTGGTCCGCCCTTAAAAGCCTCGCTTGCCAAAATTTTAAATGTTGAGGCCGATCATGTTCTGGCTGAACAGGCCTTGATGGGTTATCGGGAGCGCTTTGCAGTCAAGGGTCTCTATGAAAATCATGTTTTTGAGGGTGTAGCAGAAACGCTGGCAGAACTGAAACGCCGTGGTTATCGCTTGTTTGTTGCTACAGCAAAACCGACAGTGTATGCCAAACAGATTCTGGAACATTTTGATCTGGCCCAGTATTTTACCGACATTTATGGTAGTGAGCTGAATGGCGAGCGAACCAATAAAGCTGAGCTGATTCAGTATATTTTAGAGCAGCAAAAATTACAGGCCGATCAATGCCTGATGGTGGGTGACCGTGAGCATGACATTTTTGGTGCCCGTCAAAATGGTATTGATACTATTGCGGTAAATTATGGTTATGGTAGTCAGGAAGAGTTAGCACTGGCACAGCCTAAATATCAAATAGACCGCTTTAATCAGTTGCTAGATTATTTTAAATAAACCCTAATTTTTGCTTATTTTATTTGAGCTGATTTTTAGAGATATTTTGTCTATAAGCTGCTACATCTATACAGATCAACTCTCTTATTAGATTGTTATCTCAATAAAAATCCCGCAGCGTGCGGGATTTTTGCTCTTGGATGAACATTTAAAGCGTCAAAAACCAGGTCGATGCCAGCACCACCATAATGATGATCACCAGTAAAATGTTGATGATCGTCATTCGATGTTGGGGGGGAACTCTGGCTTTGGTCAGAGCATTTCCTGCATGGTCAAACAGGATGACATTTTGCACGCTACTTTCATAACCGAGTTCGAGTAACGCGCGCTTTTCAACTTCGGTTAAACCGTCTTCAGGCAGATCCATGATTTGCAGGAATGCTATAGAGCTAAATAGTTTCTTCATCATTGAGGAGGGTAACAGCTGTTTCAGCGTCACCGCCGCTGCATCAAAGTCGGCAATAATACTCCGCGGATGGACATAAGACACATCGGGTAGCAGAGTATGCGTAATCGTGCCATCTATATTCATCAGCTGCATTTTATCTTTATAGATTTGCACCCATACAGCATCTGGAAATTTCACTAATTGATCTTGCAGCATGGAGAAAGTCTGATTTTGCTGATATTTAGTCATTAAATAATCGATAAACAAATCCCGCATCAAGACGGGATTTGTAAGGTTCGGTTATTTGGCAGGAGCACCATATTCATTGTTTTGTTGCTTGGTTTCAGTTGCCCACCACCAGATCAGTACCAGTATACCAATCACGGTAAGCGTCAGTAATTGCCACCAACCAGAGCGCCCTACATCATGCAAGCGACGCGCGCCAACGGCCAGACTTGGGACTAGAAGTGCCAGATTGAGCAGGCTATTCACCAGCGGTTTAGTGCCTAAAACTGTATCAATTACCTCAGCAATAATGCCTAAAATTACACAAAACAGCATAAAGAACCAAAATTCTTTACGGCGTGCGCGGCCGGAAAAGTTTGCATAGTTGGTCAGACATTTTACAAACCAGTCAATGCTGCTGTAATTTTCCTCGGCTTGATCCAGATTTGAATATTTGCCGAGCTGACTGGAAATTTTTTCTCCCAGATAAATAGAACTGCCTAAAGCTAAATAAACCTCAGATGCTTCCCCCGCGGTATTGACGATAAAATCGACCCGATCACCGCGTGAAGGTGGACGCTCACTACGCCAGTCTGCGCCATTAAAGCTATAGCGCTGATTATCATCCCCCGAGATAAAACCGGTATTGTGTTGAATAGAAAAATCAAGGATTGAACCTTTCATGCTTGTTCTCGTCTATTAAGCTAGATTATTTTTTTAAAGCGACGCAATTTCTTATCAGAATAACTTTAGCATAATCTAATTTTTAAAAATTCATAGGGGAATGGCGGAAATTTTCTTATGTTTTTAAAAGCCTTATCGCAATAGTGATTCAGTATTCAATCAACAAAAAATATGGCGTTGCATGCTTTGAAATGAAGAATATTAAACATTAATGGCGCTGACTTATCGCTGAACTTATTATAAGAAATTAAAGCTAAATCTATCTGATGAATATCAAATTTTTCTTTGGAACTATAGTTTGATGTTGTTAAATTTAATATGATGATAAACAGATACTTATAAATTTTAAATTTACAAAAAGCATATAATAATACTAATAAATATAACATTTTATTCATACTTTTTATCTATTAGTAACGATTTTTTAAAATCAACAGGCGTATAATAAAAAGCTTCATATTGTGATGAAGGTATCACATTCAATGTATCTCTCCCCATTATCGAAGGCCGTTTACCTTTGCTGTGCCTCTTTCATCTTAACCACGACCACTGTGCATGCTGAAGCTGCTTTCAGTTCGGAAAGCCCGTGGATGCTCGGTGACTGGAACGGGCAACGTACAGCACTCCAAAATCAGGGCTATGATTTCAGTTTTGGTTATACGGGTGAAATGGCAAGCCTGATTGATGCGCAAAGATCTTCAAGCCATAGAACTGAATATGCGGACCAGTTTGTTTTTGGGGCACATCTGGATCTGGCAAAGATTGCAGGCTGGCAAGATACCGAAGCGCAAATTACTGTCACCCAGCGTAATGGTCAGTCACTGTCTCAAAGCACTGCTGCTTTAAACGACCATCTGAGTTCAGTGCAAGAGGTCTGGGGCCGTGGTCAAACCTGGCGTCTGACTGATTTATGGATCAAGAAAAAATTCCTGGAACAAAAACTGGATGTGAAAGTCGGACGCTTTGGTGAGGGTGAAGACTTCAATAGTTTTGACTGTGATTTCCAGAATCTGGCCCTATGCGGTTCACAAGTCGGGAACTGGGTTGGCGATCAGTGGTACAACTGGCCGGTAAGCCAATGGGCAGCCCGGGTCAAATACAACATTAACCCTGAATTTTATGCCCAGATCGGTGCTTATGAATACAACCCTGAGAATCTGGAACGTGGCAAAGGATTTAACCTGAGCACGGACGGCTCCAAAGGGGCAATGCTTCCTGCAGAAGTGGTCTGGACGCCTAAACTGGGCACACAAAAATTGCCAGGTGAATACCGCGCCGGTTATTACTACAGCACGGCGGAAGCTGAAGTCATTTCCAATCCAGATCAAACCGATCATCACCATGGTGGCTGGATCGTTGCCAAGCAACAATTAACTGCACATGACGGAGATGCTTCGCGTGGTTTGACCGGCTTTATAAATGCGACAGTGCATGACTCCAAAACCAATAATGTCAGTGATATGCAAAATATCGGGCTGGTTTATAAGGGTGCAATCGATTCACGCCCTCAAGATGAAATCGCATTTGGTATTGCACGTATCAACATGAATGACGATGTCAGTGCTGACCGTTATCAAGAAATCGATGCAGAAATTTATTATGGCTTACATGCCACCAACTGGCTCACTATTCGCCCGAATGTGCAATATGTGCGTCACGTCGGTGCGGACAAAGACGGTGAAAATGTATGGGTGGGCGGAATCAAGTTTAATACGTCATTTTAAAATATAGTTTTTAGTTGCAAATACACTATTGAATCTCTAGGTGCTTTGTTGCAGTAATGGGCAATGCCTGCTTAAGACATTGATGTATTTATAACTCAGAATTTAACAATAAGGGTGCTCATGCGTGTCATGTGCATGGACTTTCAAAAAAACTTTTATAGGTGTTCAATATGAATACTTCATCATCAGGTTCAGTACTGAAAACAATTTTAGCGGTCATTGCCGCTGTTTTCGGTATAGGACTGCTGATTGGAGGGATTTATCTTGCAGTGCTGGGTGGGTCTTGGTACTACATCATTGCAGGTATTCTCTTTATTGCGACCGCAGTTCTCTTGTATAAACGAAAAAGTGCTGCACTCCTTGTTTATGCCATATTCGTTTTGGCGACAGTGGTGTGGGGGCTGTGGGAAGTCGGTTCAGATTTCTTTGCACTTGCGCCGCGTTTAGATATTTTAGGGCTGTTTGGTCTGGCCCTGCTGATTCCGGCTACCACACGTGGCTTTGATCATGCTAAAACCGCGAAAATTGCCTTGGGTGCTTCATTAGCCATTACCATCGCTGTCATGATTTATGCTGTATTTAATGACCCGCAAGAAATTCGCGGTGAATTAAAATCCCAGCAGCCTGCAACTCACCAGCCAATTCCCGGTGTGGCAGATGAAGACTGGCCTGCTTATGGTCGTACCCAGTCCGGTTTACGGTATTCACCGTTAAAGCAGATTAATACTGAAAATGTCAAAGATTTGCAGGTGGCTTGGGAATATCACACGGGCGAATTCAAGACTGAAAATGACTCGGGTGAAACCACCAATCAGGTTACCCCAATCAAGGTGGGTGACAACATGTACATCTGTACCACTCACCAGAAATTGACTGCGCTTGATCCGGCAACAGGTAAGGCGAAATGGACCTATGATCCAAAGCTGAAAGCTGATCATACCTATCAGCATTTAACCTGTCGTGGCGTGTCTTATTATGATGTCAACAATACGGCTGGTTTTGAAAGCAGTCTCGCTGCGAAAAAAAGCAGCTCTGCTGAATGTCCACAAAAAGTCATTTTACCGGTCAATGATGGGCGTTTAGTGGCGGTCAATGCGACCACCGGTAAAGTCTGTTCTGATTTTGGTAAAAATGGCGAAGTCGATCTGCAAAAAGATATGCCATTCCCATATCCGGGCGGTTATATTCCAACCTCACCGCCTGTAGTAACCGGCACCACCATTATTATTGCGGGTTCAACTACCGACAACTATTCAACTGAAGAACCATCGGGTGTGATCCGTGGTTATGATGTCAATACCGGTGAACTGCTTTGGGTATTTGACACAGGCGCTGAAGATCCGAATTTGATTCCTGCACCGGGTCAAAAATTTGTACATAATTCACCTAATGCATGGGCACCTTTGGCCTATGATGCAGAGCTGGATATCGTCTACGTACCAACGGGTGTCGGTACACCGGATATTTATGGTGGTCACCGGACTGAGCTGGACGAGCGTTATGCCAACTCGATGCTGGCCTTGAATGCGACGACCGGCAAACTGGTATGGAACTTCCAGACTACCCATCACGATTTGTGGGATATGGACGTACCTTCACAGCCGACATTGACCGAGATCAAAGATAAAAACGGGAATATGATTCCGGCTATTTATGTCTTGACCAAAACCGGGAATGCTTTTGTGCTGGATCGTCGTAATGGTAAAGCCATTGTACCGATTACCGAGAAACCGGTACCGCAATCTGTGAAGCGTGGACCTCAAACCAAAGGCGAGTTCTATTCTAAAACTCAACCGTTCTCTGATTTTAATCTGGCGCCACAAGAGAAATTGACCGATAAACAGATGTGGGGTGCGACCATGTTCGACCAGTTGGTCTGCCGTGTTGCGTTCCACAAATTGAATTACGATGGCATTTATACCCCACCTTCTGAAAATGGGACGCTGGTCTTCCCGGGTAACCTGGGTGTGTTTGAATGGGGCGGTATGTCGGTGAATCCGGACCGTCAAATTGCACTGACCAACCCGATTGGCCTGCCATTTGTATCAAAACTGATTCCTCAAGATCCGAACCGTCCTAAGACGGCTAAAGGTGCAGGCACAGAAGCCGGCGTTCAACCGATGTATGGCGTGCCTTATGGCGTTGAAATCAGTGCGTTCCTGTCTCCGTTTGGGCTGCCGTGTAAACAGCCATCATGGGGCTTTGTTGCAGGTGTGGACTTAAATACTCATGAAGTGGCCTGGAAACGCCGTATCGGTACCATTCGTGACAGTATGCCAGGCATTCCATTGCCGCCATTCAAAATGGGTGTGCCGATGCTGGGTGGACCTATTTCAACTGCGGGCAACGTGATGTTTGTGGGTGGAACTCAAGATAACTACATCCGTGCCATTAACGTGAACAACGGTGATGAACTATGGAAAGGTCGTCTACCTGCAGGTGGTCAGGCTACACCAATGACCTATGAAGCCAATGGCAAGCAGTATGTGGTCATTATGGCAGGTGGTCATGGTTCCTTTGGCACCAAAATGGGCGACTCTCTGGTGGCTTATGCCTTGCCAGACAATAAATAGTTGAACCTCTAATTAAGTATGAAGAAGCCTGATTCGTCAGGCTTTTTTATTATGTATTGTTGAATGCCTACATCGAGTTTTAAGGACACAGAGAAATGATGTTGATTTGTTGCTGAAAGATCAATTTCATTCAGATCACATTAAAATAATATTCTTTGTATATGGCTGATTTTCAGTGCTATTCAGATAAAGGATTAATCAAGTCTGAATTTACCGAACACAGAATTTTAAGCTCAAAGTTTTTCTATCCATTGAGCGAACTATATGTCATCGAATCAGTACATTTATTTGGTATCGATGTTTAAAACAAAATGAATTGAATCATGAGATGTACGCCATCTCGATAAGGTATTTGCCGCATTAAACCACTTTCAAATAAGGCCTGTCATTTATGTATCAAAGCCCGAAACTTCCATTTGTGAGATCGACCTTGTCCTGCCTGATTGCTTGCGCAGGTCAGAATATTTATGCAGAAAATGACACACAAGAAGTCCAAAGGTTAGACACGATTGTCATTCAAGCGACCCGTACCGATCGGGAGCGATTGACCACACCGGCGTCAGTGTATTATCTGAATCAAGAACAAGATAACAGCATGAATGTGAACCTTTCGGAAACATTAAAAGGTGTTCCAGGATTACAGTTAAATAATCGTGAAAACTATGCCCAGGACCTGCAAATTTCGATGCGAGGCTTTGGCGCACGCTCCAGTTTCGGTGTGCGTGGTGTGCGTTTATATGTGGATGGAATCCCTGCAACGATGCCGGATGGGCAGGGACAAACCTCGAATATTGATTTGAACAGTCTGGACCATATTGAGGTTTTAGGTGGTGGATTTTCCTCGCTGTATGGCAACTCTTCCGGGGGGACGATTTTAACCACCACGCGAGAGGGGCAAGGCGCTGACTCAATTGAACTGGGGCATTCTGCAGGGAGCCAGAATAAAGGGCAGACCAAGCTGGTTTTGCAAGGCGGTTCAGAGAATGCTTCAGAGCCAAGCTATGTCATTAGCTCGTCTTATTTTGATACCAATGGTTACCGTGACAACAGCAGTGCACATAAAGTTCTGAATAATGCCAAGCTGACTTGGGATCTGGAAGATGGTAGTAAAATTAACTGGGTCAATAACTACGTCAAAATTGAAGCAGATGATCCAGGTGGTTTAACTCGTCCACAATGGGAAGTCAATCCGAAGCAAGTGGTTGGTAATGTCACCAAATACAATGCTCGTAAAGAAATTGAGCAGGTGCAAACTGGCTTAACATGGAATAAGCCGATCAATGATCAGCATGAACTGTATGGCATGGCCTACTGGGGACAGCGCGCAGTCACGCAATATCAGTCGATCCCAAAGTGTGCATATGAAGAAAATACTGATATTTGTAAACCTAATACAGTTCAACTAGCCCGAAATCATCCCGGTGGTGTCATTGATTTTGACCGTAATTTTTATGGGACAGATTTACGCTGGACGGGTAAAGATATTCTACCAAATACTAAACTGATTGCAGGTGTCGCCGTAGATGCCATGACCGAAGACCGTAAAGGCTATCAAAACTTTTTAGATGATCGCTTGGGAGTCAAAGGCGAACTGCGTCGAGATGAAGATAATACCCTGTGGAATTTAGATCCGTATTTGCAAGCTTCTTATCATTTTGCTCCCGATTGGACTTTAGATGCCGGCCTGCGCTATAGCAATGTACATTTCAAGTCTAAAGACAAGTTTCTGGCGAATGGCAATAATTCGGGTAAAACCGATTATCAGAAATTACTACCTTCACTGGCTCTAAGTTGGCAAATTCTACCTGAACTGATGGCCTATACCAGCTATGCCCAAGGCTTTGAAACTCCAACTTTTACCGAAATGGCTTATCCAGCGGATGGTAGTAGCCGCACATTTAATCTAAAAGCAGCAGAAAGTGAAACCTATGAGATGGGGTTGAAGTCTGCAAATACATTAGGTGATTTTACTGTTGCAGTTTTTCAGACCCAAACTAAAAATGACATTGTCTCGGCAGGAAGTGAGGGAGGACGTGCGACTTTCCGAAACGCAGATAAAACTTTAAGAGAAGGTATTGAACTCTCCTGGAACAAAAACCTTTGGCGTGACCTCACTGCACAGGCCAGCTATAGCTATATAGATGCTACTTTTGATGCTGACATTCCCGCAATCGGTACGGTTGCTGCTATTGCAGCCGGAAACTATATTCCGGGGATTGCCAAAAATCAGGCATTTTTAAGTCTGGGCTGGAAGCCTGAAAGTGGCTTACATGCAGGACTCGATGTGCGTTACTCCGATAAGATTTATGTGAATGACTTGAATTCGGATGCTGCACCAAGCTACACAGTCGCTGGTGCCAATGTAGGTTATCACTGGAAAATGCAAGATTGGGCGGTGAATACTTTTGCGCGTGTCGATAACCTGTTTGATAAAGATTATTCTGGTTCGGTGATTGTCAATGAAAGTAATAGCCGTTTCTTTGAGCCGGCAGAAGGGCGGAACTGGAGCGCTGGTCTGAGTGTGACAAAAGAATTTTAATTGAAATGATTTAGGGCTGTTAAATTTTCAAAATAAAAAATCCCGTTTCCTGAGCGGGATTTTTAATATTTAAGTTTTGAAAAGTTGATCAGAGGATTTGAGATAAAACTAGATCTTTTGCTGATTTACCCGTTTCGATAATTCCTCGGCACTTTCGACTCGTTCAGAATATCGATTGTTGAGATCAGCAGACTGAACTTGGTGTAAGATTGTGTCGACCATCAGAAGTTGTTTTAGATATTATTTCGGCTCCGCAGCGCGCAGCTTTTAGCAAGGAAAATGGGGAAATGATTATTGATGAAGCAGGGAATCGGTTGAAATAAATTTCAGAATTTAAGCAGATCAATCAGATCATAAAAAAGCCACCGCAGGGGTGGCTTTTTATTTAAAGTTAAAATGACAGATATCGTGTCATTTTTGTGGATTCAATCATAAAGTGAAATTTTTTAACTTCTATCTTTGTTTAATAATTAGCGACTTAGAGCAGAAAGCATAATTTTAAAATATATTTATTTAAGTAAAATCTAAAGAATAAATTGAAATAAAATACAATTTATAAACCATAAAATGAAATTTTTATAAATTCAATAAATGAAACACTACATTGATTGATCATGATCAAAAAAAATCTTATTAAATCAATTAATTAATAATTAATAAGGGGTTTTGGGGTGAGTTGATGTTGAGTTAGAAACGTTATACTGGGTGGGGTGATTTAATCAAAAATGCTACATAGCAATTAGATATGTTTTGCTATTTGAGTTACTACAGATAAGATTAACGTGCATGTTTACGAGGCCTAATTTAAATACAAATAAACTGTCTCTGATAAACCTAGCCCAGTTCAAAATTCTGTTTCAATAATATTGCTAGATACGGAAGAACTTATTATGCTGATCTAGGCACAATATAGTATTTTGGTTTATATAATCATTTCCAAGAAATTTAATTTTGTCTTTAAGTACAGCGACTACATATTGCCCATTAATTTCATTTGCTAGACTAAATAAAGTTTCTATTTGGTTGGCATGAATATCCTCAATACTATCGTGTAGAACAAATTGAGGGAACAAAAGGCCAACTTCATTTATAAATGAAATATATGCTAAATCAAATGCAGCAACTTGCCCCTTTTTCTTACCACCACCAACGTTTCCGCTGATATTGGCTATTTTAAATTTGTAATACTCATCGCTATCTTTCTTTTCATATGAAAATATATATTCCTCTTCATAGAGCTTTTTAGAATACTTAGAAAAAAAAGTATTGAATACAGTAACTTTCTCATTAAAGTCAGCAATGTATCTTTCAATTTTTCCGTTGATTTCTTCTAAATTTGTAGAAATTTTTTGTAATTGCTCAGTCGTTTCATTAATTTTTTGTAGAGAAGCTTCTAATCCACCTTTTTGTTCAAGAAGTCTGTTCAATTCCAGGCGCATAACCTCTAAATCATTCAATGTTCCACTGTTACTGAGGGCTTGCAATAAACTACTTTCTTCAAATAATGCTTTATCTAGATCTTTTTGGAGTTCATTTCTATCTTGTTTCAATTTTGAAAGATATTTTTCGATGAAATTTACTTTATTTTCAACCATTTTTGAGTGAAAATTTAGTACATCATCAAATTTCTTCTGCAAATTTGGTAAATAGATAGCTGCATCATCATAGAAATTTTGAACATAATCAGAATCAATTTCATTAGATGATTCAGTGAGTTCTTCGATCGTTTGTTGGTTGAGATCTATACGTAGATCTACTTCTGATATACTCGTTGAGAGTTTAGATATTTTAGATTTGATTTGTCTAATATTTTCAAGCTCATGATGATAAGCATCACTTAGGCGAAATTCATTGATCTTTATTTCTTCGGATACAATATTTCCATTAACAACATTCAGCATTTGCTCAATTACATTTTTTGAATGAGGTTTTTCATAAACAGATAATCTTTTTTCATAGTCTTTTTGTTCCCTAGATAAGCTGCTTTTGTTAGAAAAAAGAGTAGGTTCTGGAAATCCAAATAAAAACAAAAAAATCGGTTCATATTCACGAGGAGAGGTAGATTTGTGCAAATACATAATTGTATTTGACATTTTTGAGGCATCACTACGTATAAATTTGGGAACTAATTGTCTTAATGATGGTTTTGACGCTTTGTTTTTAAAAATTAACTCAGATAACTTTTCTCTATACTTTGTGATTGAGCTAATTTCTTCATCATTTATTTTATAATATTTCTCACCCTCTATAATAAGATTTCTTTCAAGAATTATATTAGTATTATTTCTCAGAGTTAGCTCAAGCTGTGCTGAAACTTGATTATTTTGGACGAAGTTGTAGACCTCTGTATTATATTCAGTTTTGAACTCTGGATCAGTATGGTAATCCTCCCATAAATAACCGAAGTTAAAAGTAGAGGTTAAGCAGCCATTAGAGGTGGCCTTCCTTTGTTTGCTTGGTGTGGTCTTTTATGGTTGTAATGCCACAGCCAGTTTGTTGCATAATCTTGTACTTCATCCAAAGTATCAAATAAATGTTTGCTCAGCCAACTATAACGTATAGTCCGATTATAGCGTTCAATATACGCATTCTGCTGTGGTTTACCTGGTTGAATATATTCAATACGAATACCTTGTTCAGTTGCCCAGCGTACAAATTCGTGACTGATAAACTCCGGGCCATTGTCACACCGAATAACTAACGGTTTTTCTCGCCATTCCAATAACTGATTCAATGTGTGAATAACCCTGATCGTGGGTAATGAGAATTCTGCTTCAATAGTCAAACCTTCTCGACGGTAATCATCAATCACATTCAACAATCGGAACTTACGACTATCGATCAGCTGGTCATGCATAAAATCCAGTGACCAGACCTGATTTGCCCGGATCGGCTCTTTCAGTGGTTCTGGTGCATGCCGTTTTAGTCTTCTTCTCGGTTTAATGCGCAGATTCAGTGCTAACTCACAGTAAATGCGATAAACACGCTTATGATTCCAAACATGGTTTTCAACATGACGTAGATAAGAGAAACACAGACCAAAACCCCAATCTGTATTTTCTTCAGTGAGCTCAATGAGCTGTTCTGCAATTAATGTATTGTCATCGTTTAACTTGGATTGATAACGGTAGCAGGTTTCACTGATACTAAATCCTCGGCAAGCCAAACGAATGCTAATCGCATAGTGGGCAACTGCCTGTTGTGCCATCTTACGTCGGCAAGATGGCCTCACCCTTGCGCAGCAGTGCTGCTCATTGCCATCGCTTCCTGAATGATCTCTGCCTTTAAGCGTTCTTCAGCATACATCTTTTTAAGTCTGGTATTTTCTGCTTCCAGTTCTTTGAGTTTTGCCATTAATGATGTATCCATACCGCCATATTTGGCACGCCATTTATAGAAGGTCGCATTACTCATACCGTGTTCACGACAAAGGGCGGCTACAGGTGTGCCAGACTCCGCCTGTTTCAAAATGGACATGATCTGACTGTCAGTAAATTTAGATGTTTTCATGCAGAATCTCCTGCCTATACTTTAAGAGAAAATTCTACTTTTAGATCCTATTATTTTTAGGGGGGATTACCATTGAATTACCTCTATAATTTCTCTCTTTTGTTTGGAATAAGACTCAATTCTTCTTAAGTTTCCGATGCATTCTTTATAAAAATCATTAGGGTGTGTTGACACTTTTAGCTTAAAAAAATAGCGAAGTAGTAAAATCAAATCGCCG